>JAZUEG010000181.1:0-1624 GCA_045640025.1 Bacteroidales bacterium | reverse complement strand
ACATGGCTACGATCCGACTTCCTGTAGTTTTCAAGAGGTATCTGTATAACCAAATAGACTGGAACAACTGGGTTATAGGCATTAAGGGTGAGCGTGGAGTTGGCAAAACGACCTTGATTCTCCAATATATAAAGGAGCATTTCCCTGATAAGAGCAAGGCCCTTTATGTGTCGCTCGATAATTTCTGGTTTGTGGCAAATTCGCTGCTGGACCTCGTGGAGTATTTCTATACTCACGGAGGCACTCATCTCTTTCTTGATGAGGTTCATCATTATCAGAATTGGCAGACTATCATAAAGAATATTTGTGACGATTATCCCGATTTGCATATTGTATATACAAGCTCGTCGATGTTGCAGATAGATTATTTGCAGGGCGATCTGTCGAGGCGTCAGGTTGTTTATACATTGAAAGGTATGTCGTTCAGGGAGTTTCTCGATTTTGAGGGCTTGGCAAAGGTTCCTGCGGTTTCTATGGAATCTATCATACAAAACCATACCGAGATAGCTATGGATATTACGGGTAGGGGTTTCAAGGTTTTGTCGGCCTTTGCCCAATATTTCAAGTATGGATACTATCCTTTTTATAAGCGCGAGGCCAGTGGTTTTGGTTTCAGATTGCAGGAGGTTGTGAATCAGATTCTTGAATCGGATTTGCCGGCCACAGAGGATGTGTCGTACGCCACTATCCAAAAGGCCAAGAGGATGTTGATGATTCTGGCTCAGAGGGTTCCGCAGCTGCCCAAAATGAGTGAGCTGTATGCCGAGTTGGAAACCAACAGGGAGCTTGGCCTCAAGATGTTGTATGCGTTGCAAAGGGCTGGCCTTCTGAATTTTGTATCTGTTGAGCAAAAGAATTTCAGAAGTATGTCGAAACCTGATAAGATTTTGTTGGGTAATCCCAATCTGATGAATGCGCTTTCGATGTCGGCGGATATTGGAGCCAGACGTGAGGCGTTTTTCGTGAATCAGGTTTCTGAAAAACACAATATCATTTTGCCCAAGAGCGGCGATTTCCTGGTGGACGGCAAATACTTGTTTGAGGTGGGAGGCAAGAACAAGACTTTTGCTCAGATAAGGAATATTCCTGACAGTTTTCTTGCGGTAGATGATACTGAGGTGGGCCTCAACAACAGAATTCCTCTTTGGATTTTCGGATTAATGTATTGAAAAAAGTTGTAAAAAGTAAAATAAACTGTATCTGAAAAATGCGAAAATCATTCCTCATACCCATGTCAGCCTCTCTTCCCGCAAAGAAGGCTGAGCTCATCAACTATCTCTGGCCACGGTTCCTGGAATATGGAAAGGGGCTTTGTTTCATGACGTCGCAGGAAAGGATTAATTTCGGCGAGTTTGTGGTGGATATTGTGCTCTATCACAGGGGATTGAAGTGCCTTGTGCCTGTTATGATTGTCAGTGGAGCTGTCAGGCCAGCTAATATAGAAAAGATGGACCGCATACTATATTATTATGCCACCGAGGACAGGCGCGACAGTGGCGGAAATCCGCCTTTCGGCATCATGGTGTGCCGAAAGAGGGATGGCTGGCTGGTGGAATACCTCTCGTATCAGGACAGCGTTGATTTTCTGGATCCTGATGTCGAGAAGGAGATTCCGTCGCTGGAG
>JAZUEG010000180.1:0-3530 GCA_045640025.1 Bacteroidales bacterium | reverse complement strand
CTTGGCCACTACCTCCACCTCCTCTATCTGCTTGTCGTCGGTGCCGAGCTTCAGAGTGCCGAGATTCTTGGTCTGGTGACCATCTACCACCACGTCGTTTACCTCGAGGGTCTCGTATCCCATGAATGAGATCGATACCTTGTAGGTGCCGGCCTTTACGCCCTCCAGTCTGAAATTGCCATCGAAATCTGAAGTGCCTCCCGTAACGGGCGATGTGCTGCCTGCGCTATACAGGGCCACGGTCGCAAACGGAACCGGCTCAGATGTAGATGCATCCACTACCTTGCCTATGATTGTAGATGCCAGCGGATTGCCGGCCATCAAGCTGATGCATGACAGGAGCATCAGCGCCAATACTGAAAAAAACTTTCTCATTTCTTTCTCTTTGTCTAAATAACTGATTTACTTAATTATCCTAATTATACTTGCAATTTGATGGTGTGTTTCGCCCAAATATCTCTTATTAATTGTTTCTGCTGTTTTGATATTTACAAATACAAAAGGTTTAATGGCCGGAGCAACAAATAATCATCATTTTGACTTCATCTCTATCTTATCGAGAAGAATCTGTCCCTCCTGCATTATGCGCTCATATATCCTCTCGCCCTCCATGCGGTCTATGGTTTTCTGCATGTTGAGGTCGCTGAACAGCGGCTCCGACAGCTCCATGAAAACCTCCATCTCTGCCAGCTTGGCGTGGATTTCGGCGTTTATTTTTTCGGCAGCTGATACCATCATCTCGTCATTCTCGCCGTCCATTATGTCCTTTGCGTTCATCATAGCGGAATATCCGCTCGATACTGCATTGTATTCCTGCTCGCGCATGCGCACCTCGTTCTGAGCGTCGGCCAGCTTGTACGAAGTATATTCCTGAACCTTGTGGAGCATTGCGCCGAGATCGTCCATCTGGCCGAGCATCTTGGCATATTTGGCGTTCAGCCCGTCCAGACGGCCTATCTGATTGAGCGCCAGGGCCTCGTCGGCAGCTTTCAGATTCTTGCGGGCCATGTCCACGCTTATTGTAAGGCGGTCTATCTCCTTGTTGTTCTGCTTGATGATGCGTTTTATCTTCACAGTCTGCGCCTTCAGCTTCTGTATGTTGCCGTTCAGCTCCATGCACTTGTCTCTCAGGTCGTCCACATATTCGCGCAGGTCGTCGAGAGGATCGGGTTTGCTGAACAGCGATTTAATATAACTGTGGCCCGGCAGCAGAAGATCTACCGCCACAAACAGCGGCGCACCTATTCCCAGAATCTCCAGAAACAGCTTCCAGAAAGGATAAGACGACGGCGAAGTAAAACACAAGATAAATTCAGCCGCCAAAACAGAAACCGTCCATACAACCGGCTTGATTATCCCCCAATTTACATTTTTCATTTTCATAGCAACAGTTTTTTTTGTTTTTTCAGAATTTTTTATTTGCAGCTGATATCATCCACTATCACCCTTGCGGTATTCTCGGAGGCAAGTCCGTTGCCGAGTGTGGCGCGTATCTCGTCGTATGATTTCAGCATTGTCTGGCGGTAGTCGGCGTCGCTTAGTATGTGTTTCAGCTCCTTGGATATATCAGCTGATAGGTGCGACTGCAGCAGCTCCTTTACAACCTCGCGCCCTGCTATTATGTTTACCAGCGAAAACCACTTGATTCTCACAAAAGTCTCTGCCAGCCAGTATGTAATGGTGGCCATCTTGTAGCAAACCACCTGAGGAGTACGCAGATAGGCTGTCTCCAGTGTGGCAGTGCCTGATGTTACGGCCGCGCACTCAGAGTTGCGGATGGCATTGTAGGTGTCACCGAATACTATGGAGATTTTGCCATTAGCTGATACGGTGCTTTTGCCATCAGCTGACAAAAACTGATTGTAGAACTCCGGCTCGATGCCCGGGGCACCGCAAACCACAAAATGATGGTCGGGAAAATCGGGGACAATGACCAGCATCTCGGGCAGGAGTTTCTGGATCTCGCTGCGGCGGCTGCCTGGCACCAGGGCTATCAGCCTGCGGTCGGGGAGATTGTGTTTGGCCACGAAATCGGCCTTGGATAGCAGATTGGGCTCAAACTCCTTCATGGCGTCGGTGAGCGGATTGCCCACGTAGGATACATCGTAATCGAATTTCTTGTAGAAATCGATCTCGAACGGGAATATGGCGAACATCTTGTCGACGTATTTCTTGATGGAATAGGCGCGGCGCTTTTTCCACGCCCAGATTTTGGGCGATATATAATAGAAGGTGCGGAAGCCGTGCTGATGCGCAAACTTGGCCATCTTCATATTGAACCCGGGATAATCCACCAGGATTACGGCGTCGGGCTGATAGGCCAGCATCTGCTCCTTGCAGATGGCCATATTGCGCCTCACCTTGCCGAGATTGGCCAATACCTCCACCACTCCCATGTATGCCATCTCGCGGTAATGCACCAGCATCCTGCCGCCCTGCGCCTGCATGAGGTCGCCGCCAAGGAACATGAAATCGGCCTGTGGGTCGGCCTTCTTGATCTGCCGCATGAGATTGCCGGCATGCAGATCGCCCGAGGCCTCGCCCGCTATCAGAAAATATTTCATAGCTAATTGATGTAATATGAAAAAATGTGGAACGGAAATTGCAAAACCTTTCCGCAAACAAAGATACTTCTTTTTCGCAAGAAATAAAAAATTTTTTATAACTCGACTTTATATACTTGGGCCGCCGAGGGAACTTTTTTGCTCCCCGGCGGCTTTGTTTTTAGGATTTTTGCTATCTTAGCCGCCAAGAAAAAAAAACTCAAGATCCAAATGAAGAGATTAGCATTGATGATATTGGTATTAGCTGCCATGCTCCCGGCGGCCTACAGCCAGAACACCGCCGCGGTGCTGCGCGCCATAGAGCACAACAAGGTGCAGCAGCTGGGCAACGGGTTCAGGATTCAGATAGTGAATACCAGCGAATACAAATACTGCACCTGCCGGCTGAGCGCCGATGTATCGAGCCTGAGCGAAAACTCCACTCCGGGCATCAAGCAGGTGGTGGCGGCCATGACCGGCAGCGACCTCGTGGCCAACGAGGTGATAGTGAAGACCATGGTGAGCCACGAGCAGGCCCTCGACTCGCTCCTGATGTTTATGAGCGAGGTGATGTACGGCCACGACTCCCGGTACGTGAACTTTCAGGAATACAAGGAGAAGCGAATACGCGCCATCAGGCAGGCCGGAGAGACTCTCGGCGACGCCGCCTGCCGTATGTCGGGTCTGCCGGTAATAACAGCCGACGGCCTGGAGAGGATTACCCGCGAGGATTTCGACCAGTACAGGGAGCTGTGTTTCTCGCCCGAGAGATGCCTGCTCACCATAGTATCGAACGCCAAGGAGAGCGACATAATGGCCATGGCCGAGAAATACCTCGGCAAGGCGGCCCGCAAGCAGCAAAAATCCAAGGCGCCGTCCATTGCTGTAAGCCAGCGCGACATCATATATCTGATACCCGACACCACATCGAGCAGATACGAGGCTGTCTTCAAGCATTATTACCGCTGCGAGAAAACTCCCAAAAAC
>JAZUEG010000179.1:0-2029 GCA_045640025.1 Bacteroidales bacterium | reverse complement strand
CGAAATGTCCGTCCTTGCTCCATCCTATGGGATAGAATTTCTCGTAGATGTATTCGTCCGACGACTTGAAGTATTTGAGCTCCGACGGTGCCTTGTATGCCTGTACTACAGTTTCGGCGGGCATAATCTCGTCCTCGCTTTCCATTTTCTCCTCGTTGTCCTGATGTTTTACAAGCTCATCCACAGCCGGATCGTTCACCGGTGTGGTGGCAGCATATTGCTCTGTGTCTGTAGATTTGGTCTCAGGCTCGTCCTGCTGTCCGGCATTCTGTTTGTCCTTCTTGCCGCCTCCACAGCTCATAAGAGATGCAATAATGACGATAGTCGCCATCAACTTGTTGATTCTCAATATTTTATTCATTATTTTATAAGTATTGGCTTACAATATTTTGATGGCAACTAAATTAGAAAGATTTTTTGATATTTTATCTACAAAAGTGATATTTTTTTGTAAAAAAAAATTTTTTAATTCAAAATATGTTTTTTAAATTTGCACTGCATTTCAAAAACGGGACATAGCGCAGTTGGTAGCGTACAACGTTCGGGACGTTGGGGTCGCGAGTTCGAGTCTCGCTGTTCCGACACACAAGCCGTCAATTAGACGGCTTTTTTTGTGTACCTACACACATAATGAATAAAAAAATCCTCTGAACCAATCTGAGATTCAGAGGATTTTCTATAATTGAAAAAAATGAATACTTCACCTATTACTTGCCGAGCTTTATCTGCATAGCCTTCACGTTCTTTTCAGCGGCCATGCCCTCATTGCTCTTAGGATACTTCTGGAGGAGGGTCTCGTAAGCCTTGAGGGCGTCAGAGTACTTCTGCTCCTTCTCGTATGCCACGCCGAGCTTCTGGAGATAGATAGGCGCTACAAAAACATTATCCTCAGCCATATCAGCTGCCTTCTTGTAGAGGTCGATGGCCTTTGATGTCTGGCCGAGCTCCATGTAGGCGTCGCCCTGGAGGCCCTTGGCGATAGGAGCGAGGTTGGGATCGCTCGAGCTGAAATCGTCAAGCATCTTGATGGCCTGGTTGAATTCGCCGAGACGCATGTAGCAGGCTCCTGCATAGTACTTAGCGTTGTTGGCAGCCTTGGTGCCAGAGAACTGGTCGATAATCTGAAGGAATCCAGGATAGTTGGCGTCGCCATTGAGAGCACGGCTTACCGAGTCCACCTCGAAATATGCCTCAGCCTGAAACATCTGGCTTGCCGCTCTTTCCTCCTTGGGTCCCTTGATAAACTTGGAGTACGCCCAAACACCGAGAATAATCAATACTACTACTGCCACTGCGGTAAGGAGCTTGTTCTGATTCTCCTCAATGAACTGTTCTGTTTTGCCCAGGGAATCCTCAACTATCTCAAGCTGGTCCTGCTGCTGTTCTTCGTTCTTTGTATTTTCCATTTTAAGTTTAAATGTGTTAGCTTAATTTCATGAATTAAAATTTGAGTGCAAATTTACGTTTTTAGATTATTTTAAAAAAATTTTTAACTCTGTTTTTTGCGCTCAAACAAAAAAAAATCCTCAAAAATTGAGTTTTTGAGGATTTTAATTTTTTTTCAAGTTGTCCGAAAAGCTGAATTACATTCTCTTCTCCTTGATGCGGGCCTTCTTACCGGTGAGCTCTCTTACATAGTAGATTCTTGCTCTACGTACGCGGCCTCTCTTGTTGATCTCGATACCGCTGATGAATGGAGACTCTACTGGGAAAATTCTCTCAACACCGATGTTGCCAGACATTTTTCTTACTGTGAAAGTTGCGCTGATGCCGGCACCCTTCTTCTGGATTACCACGCCTCTAAACTGCTGGATTCTCTCCTTGTTGCCTTCCACAATCTTATAAGATACTGTTACAGTGTCACCACTGTTGAATTTTGGCCATTCTCTCTTTAAAGAGTATTGTTCTTCAACTACTTTTAATAATTCCATGGTTTTATTTATTATAATAAATTTAATTTCGTTTCTTTTTTCGAAGTGCAAAATAAGACAATTTCCTCCACATTTGCAAATTTTTTAGCCAAAAAAAA
>JAZUEG010000178.1:0-12118 GCA_045640025.1 Bacteroidales bacterium | reverse complement strand
AGTACCTCACATACGGCACAGCCTCGGTATCGGCAATACTGGTATTGGCCGCTCTGTTCTACATCCTCAAGATCACAAAAATAAAATCGCGGATGCAGTGGGAGCCCACAGCCGAAGGCTACAGAATGGTGAAGTCATCAGAGATCAAGACACCGTTTTCCTTCCAGAAAACCATCTTCATGCCGGCCAGCCTCGACGAGGGCAGCGAGAGACTCATCGCCAGCCACGAGAAGGCACACATAGCACACCGACACTATATCGACGTGCTACTGAGCGAATTCGTGACCCGCATACTATGGTTCAACCCCATAATGTGGATAGCGCGCAACGAGCTGAGAAACGTGCACGAGTTTGAGGCCGACCACGAGGTAATCATCAGGGGAGCCAACATCAAAAACTATCAAACAACTTTATTAGAAATGGTATTAAACGAAACAACACCCGTAGTAAGCGGATTCAACCAGTCATTTATCCGCCGCAGATTCATCGAGATGCGCAAGTCCACCGCCGGCACACTCGGCCGCATAGGCAAGGCCATCTCGGCACTCAGCATAGCAGCGCTGTTCTGCATATTCACATTCACATCGTGCAAGAGCGGAGACCAGCCAGCTAATGGCAAAAACACCGACTACCAGCCCGGATGGTTCGTAATCAAGGGAACCGTGGACCCACAGATCTCCGACTCGGCATACAACGTATACCTCGGCGACCAGTATCAGCACCTGAGCAAGGAGCCTGATACCAGCGTGGCAGTCACCAACAAGCAATGGGAATACAAGCTGTATCTCGATGCACCGAGAGCCGGAAAGATAGCGGCAATATTCCCCGGCGGATCGGTATGCGAGGCCACCATAAGTTTCATAGCAATCCCCGGCGACACACTCTGCCTGAATGTCCACAACGGATTTTACGACACCCAGGGCACAGCACTGTCGCTATACGACCACTCCAACAGGGCCATCAAGCACATGAGGGAAGCCACCAACGGCCAAACTCCCAACCTGCCTCAGATAGCCTGCGAAAAACAATGGACAAGAGTAGGCCAGCGCAAATTCACCACACAAGAAAACTACCAGACCACACAGACACTGCGCGTGGAGCAAGTATACTTCACCAGCCAGGCCACAGTAATCAAGCTGATGACCGACAACGGCGCAAGCAACGTAAACTTTGATTCCGGCCTCTGCCTCAAGGACCCTGACGGCAACACATACAAATTTCAGCACGCCACCATATCCGACCTCAGCGACAACTGGGGAATAGAGGAGCGCGTATACGGCGATCTGATGTACTTTGATCCCATGCCAGCTAATACAGAATCATTCAGCATCATAAGGCAGAGCGACAACACGATATACTGGGATGTAGTACGCGACAAGAGCAACGACCCCATACCAAGCAACAACGTACTGATAACCGCCACAGGAGACGAGCTGGAAGACTGGATGTATACCATTCAGAAAATCAACCTGGGATCCATGGAAACCGACAAAATGGTGGCCAACACCGACGGTATGTATCAGCTGACAATGGCATTGGAAGACGAGGACGATTTCTTCATGAACCTCCGCAACATAAAGACACAAAAAATATTGTCGTTCTCCATCAGGGCCAACGACACAATAAGCCTGAATTTCAGCAATGGCGACTATACAATAGACGGCAGCAACAAGATAATCAAGGAATTGGGCAAGGTGAAGAAATTCTACACCCAAGCCTTGCAAAGCAAAGGCGCCGACGAAGCCAAAATCATGTCGAAGGAATACCTGAAAGAGAGCATCGACAACATAAAAGAAAATCCGGAAAGATTCTCCGCCTCATTCGACTACCTCATAAACATGGAGAGGGTATTCGAGCTGAACTGCAATGATGACTTCCAAAACTTATTGGACGAAATAGACCCTGACGGCAGAATCCATCAGAAAAGCAACGGAGAATGGCATCAAGCCACCCAAAATTAAGCAAGTAACAGCCCAAATAACAACCGCCATCCAAGAATAAACAACTCTTTTCATTTTTATTTTCACACTGATGCGGCAAGCGGAAACACCTTGCCGTATCAGTTTTTTTGTCTCATATTCTTGCACGAATCCGGAACAAATTATATATTTGCAGAGCGTTTTATTAAATGGCATTTAATAAAAATACTCGATTTTATTAAATGTCATTTAATAAAAATGATGATTTTTATTAAATGGCATTTTAAACTATGGGTTTCAGCTTCTGATTAAAAACTTAAGTTCTATTTGAAAGTGCAATTATAAAAAAGACTCCGTTATATTTTGCGGATAAAGATTCTGTGATTATATTTGCAAAACTCCCTTGGACAAGTGGCTTTATATAATTGCAAATATGAAAACTATGAAAGCGAAATTACCATTTACGGATGAGATACCAATTTTGCGTGACGTGGAATTCCTTGCAAAATACTCAAAGATGAACACCGACGACCGCAACAGGTATTGGAGTAGTTACGACCAGTACGTTACAACACTGAGCGCCATCGACTACGCCCGTGAGGAAGGCATAAACGTGGGGGCTCAAAAAGAACGATCGTCCATTGTCTTGAAAATGAACGCCAAAGGTTACTCAGCACAAGACATTTCCGAAATTGCCGAAATCCCTATCGACGAGGTGGAGAGGATTATCAACAACAAAGCGTAATAAATCTCAAATAATATCAAAAAGAAACACGAATTCTTCATAACCGAAGGATTCGTGTTTTTTATTAAATGGCATTTTAAATTATTACTTTTCTTTCCTGTTCTTCTCAATAATCTGTGTCAGCTCAATGAAATCGTTTACCGACAGCTGCTCGGGGCGGAGGGTCAGGTATCTCTCCTCGTCGGGGGCGCCGGTGAAGTAGGCGGCCAGAGAATTGCGCAGCATCTTGCGGCGGAGGTTGAATGATTCCTTCACGATGCGGCGGAAGAGTTTCTCGTCGCAGGGGATGGATTTCACGCTGTTGCGCTTGAGGCGGATAACGGCCGACTTCACCTTTGGTGGCGGGTTGAAGACGGTCTCATCAACGGTGAAAAGATACTCGATATCGTAGTAAGCCTGGAGGAATACGCTGAGGATTCCGTATTCCTTGGTGCCCTCATGGTTGGCGATGCGGACAGCCACCTCGCGCTGAATCATGCAGACCACCTCGTCGACATCGTCCTTGTAATCCAATACACGGAAAAATATCTGGCTGCTGATATTGTAAGGGAAGTTTCCGCAAACGATTGGGAAACCGTTTGGGAAAGTCTTATGGAGATCCAATTGGAGGAAGTCGCCGCCCACAATGCGGTTCTCGTTGTATAGCGATGGATAGTTTACCATAAGGTACTCCACGGATTCCTGATCGATCTCGATTACTGAGAGGTCGATATTCTCGTTCTTCATCAGAAACTTGGTGAGCACACCCGTGCCCGGGCCAATCTCTATGCAGCCGGCCTTCTTGCCCGGCTCTGCCGAAACATAATCCACTGCGTCGGCAATGGCACACGCTATCTTGTCGCTGGTCAGGAAGTGCTGACCGAGGTTTTTCTTGGGTTTTACGTACATTTTGTTTAATTACGAGTTACGAATTACGAATTACGAATGGCGCAATTTACGTAAATTCTCAAGTGCAAAGGTAATAATAAATTACGAATTACAAGGCATGAATTCGTAATTTTCCGGAGGCGATGCCCCCGGTTACTATCTGTGCTGCCTTCCAGGCAGTAGGTAGGCTGGAAGCCTTTACAATTAGTAACCCGGGGCATCGCCTCGGGGATTTCATCATCATCAGAACGGATAGCCGATGCCGAGGCTGAAGGCCCAGTTGTGGCCGCGGAAGATGAATGTGTGGTCTTCCTTGGGAATCCAGCGGTGGCCTTCGTCGAGCGACGGGTCACGGAGCTTGAGTCCGAAGTCAGTTCTCAGCAGGAAGAAATCGAAATCGAGCCTCAAGCCCAATCCCGTACCGAGGGCCACTTCCTTGTAGAAATTCTTGAAATTGAACTGACCGCCCTCGCGCTTGTCGTCGCTGTTGATGGACCAGATATTTCCCGCATCGAAAAACCATGCGCCTTCCACCACCCAGAAAATCTTGAACCTGTATTCCAGGTTGGCCTCCAGCTTCATGTCGGAAGTCAGGTTGGGATACTTGGCCACAATGCCGCCATCGCTCTCGCTGCGGAAACTTCCTGGTCCCACGCTGCGGATCTGCCAGGCTCTCAGGCTATTAGCTCCGCCCGAAAAATACTGCTCGGTAAAGGGCATACTCTTGATATTGCCATACGGCACGCCTATGCCGGCGAATAACCTGGTAACCAGAGTATTGGAGCCGATGGTGCGCAGATAGTGACGAAAATCGAGATCGGCCTTCACAAACTGCGCGTATGTGGTATTGATGACCGGCGCCGAATAAGCACCCTGCTCGTTGAGCTCCTGATTGGCTATGTGGCTGAATAGATTCAGCAGATTGCCAGCCCAAGAGAGATTGAGTTTCAGATAGTTGTAATTTCGCCTGCCCATCAGCTGATTGTTGAAAACCACCTGCAAACCCGATCCGAGAATAAAATGGTCCTGATACGAATCCTTGATATATAAGCGGTCGAGCCAATCGAGAAACACGCTGTCGGTATTGGATATGCGTATAGAACTCAGTCGCACGGGCGTTATAGTATAGCTGAAATATTTGTTGGTTTGCAGCTGATACGAGAGATTTGCCGTGGTGACAGTCCTGGTGTAATCGGGCCGCTGACGGTAATCGAAATAGAGCTGAATGTAAGTGCGCGGAGTGGCGGCACGGGCGTATCGGCGCAACTTTCTCGGCAAGAGCATTCTCGGGAAATAAATTCTCGATTCCAGGCCGTATTCCTGAGTGTTGAGATTGAATCTCCGGCTCTCGTCGCTGAAATTGTGCTGACTCTCCAATGCGAGCGAGAGTTTCAGGTCGAAGGTCTCGGCACCGTTGAAAATGTTCTTGTGCCTGTACGTGAGCGACGACGAGGCACCGATGTTTCCCGACGAGTTGGTGGAGCCTATATCAAATACGTATTCCTGCAGCTTGTTGGTGGTAAGGAAAATATTGCAGTTGATGGAGTCCTTGCTCATGGTATGGTCGTCGAACTTAACCTCCACCATCTTGTATACATTGAATGCCGACAGATGCTTGTATGTATCAGTAACATTCTGCTGGCAATAGGGCTGACCAGATTTCACGTAAATCTCCTTGGCTATCACCCTGGGCCTCACCTGGAAAGTGTCGGGCTGATATATCATGGTAATCGGTCTGGAATTGCGTCCCCGCGGATTCAGGTAGGCGTATTTCATGGTTTCGTAATATGTATCGCGGTCGCGCATCTCATCGGCCACATTGTAGTTGGGATACACGTTTATCATTGATACATAATACTTCCGGTGGGGTGTCTGACGGCCGTTTTCCAGCACCATGGGCAGAATCTCCACCTCCACATCAGCCTTGTGGCCGCCCACGGTGGTATCTATGGTGTATGCCACAAAATCCTTTCGGAAATTGTAATAGCCGTTGTTGCGCAGATGATCGCTTATCCTCGACCGCTCGGCCTGCAGGATGTCCATATCAAGATTGCCATTAGCTGACAAAAAAGAATTGGCCGTATCGCCCAGTATGTAGGCGGCCAGGCTGTCGTCGTTTATCTTGTACGATACATTGCCTATCCTGATGGGCTCGCCGGCGCGTATGTCGTATAGCACACGGGCCTTGTGGCGGCGTATCTGCTCGGTATACGATACGCTGGCCTCATAGAAACCCTTGGTCTGCATGTACAGGCGTATCTGCTCCATAGATTTCTGGGTGAGCTGCGGATTGTATACCACGGGTTTCTCGCCCAGATTCTGCCACATGAGGCGGAAGGAGAATTTCTTGCTTTTAGCTACAAAAAACGTATCCTTGGCGTGATACTTACGGTATTTGTGATAGAATCTAACCGAATCCTTGGTCATGGCCTTCACCTTTTTCCCGTTGCCGGGCTTCTGGTTGTAATAGTTGATGAGAAACCTCAGGTGCATGAGCGTGTCGTAATACTCGCCCTTTTTCTGCTTGATGTCGAAATGGCGCTGTGCGTTGAGCGAGTCGAGGTAAATATTGTTGCGCTCGCGTATCGAATCGGCCTTGGCCGGCGATACGGCGTTGTATATCCTGGCGTGGAGCGGAAATCCGAGAATGGTCTTGCTCGGAGTCTGGCGCACGTATCCCTGCGGATCGGCTGGATCTATCTTGGGATTGTCGCACACCACCTCGTTGGATACCAGCAGGCAGCCCTCCTTTACAATGGGAGAGCACGCCGCCACAATTGCAAAAATAGCGGCAACAAAAAATCGATATATATTCGTTAGTCTCAAAGTTTTTTCTTAGTTTAGCACTCGGAAATTTTTTCCGCCACAAATTTACAAAATAAATAATGCTTAGCAAAAACCGCATAAAACAGATTAACGCTCTTCAGCAAAAAAAATTCCGCAACGAGAGCCGCACCTTTGTAGCTGAAGGCCACAAGGTAGTGGACGAGCTGCTGAGGAGCAATCTCAGGATAAGAGAGATTTTCGGCACCGAGGATTGGGTGGCAGCTAATGGCGAAAAATTCAGGGGCGCACCTATTAGCACCGTATCAGCTGACGAGATAAAAAAACTCTCGGCCATGCAGACTGCCTGCAACGTGGTAGCGGAGGTGGAGATGAAAACGCCATCAGCTGCACAAATAGACAAAGGAAAGCTATACCTGGCCATGGACAGCGTGCGCGACCCCGGCAACCTGGGAACCATAATAAGAATAGCCAACTGGTTTGGCATAAGCACGATACTGGCATCGAGCGACTGCGTGGACCTCTACAATCCCAAGGTGATACAGGCGAGCATGGGATCGGCGTTCAGGGTGGAGGTGCAATACTGCAGCCTGGCCGACAAGCTGGCCGAGGCGCGCAAACTCGGAATGCCGGTATACGGCACTTTCCTGAACGGCGCCAATATCTACCAGGCACCGCTAAGCAAAAACGGCGTAATAGTACTGGGCAACGAGGGCCACGGCATACTGCCTGAGACAGAAGTACTTGTATCGGAGAGATTATTTATACCAAGCGGAGCTCCAGCTGATACGGCACCCGAAAGCCTGAATGTATCTACCGCCACAGCAGTGGTGTGCAGCGAATTTTACAGGAGGATGATATCATGAGAAACACGCTATTGCAGATGACGGTCCCAAACGAGGCTGTGGAATACTGGAGCCAGCAGCCATATATAGTAAGGCTGGACCAAGGGATCACTCTCACCATGAACGAATGCCACAGCGATTTTTGGGACCAGATAATGTGGCACGTGTCGCACGGTTTCACATGGGTTGTGGGGGCGCTGATGCTGATGTACCTGATACTGAAAACCAAGACAAACTACAAGGAGGCCGTGATATTCCTGCTATTCGTGGCGGTGATGATACTCTGCGCCGACCAGCTGTGCAATCTCTTCAAGCACACCGTTCAGCGATTCCGCCCCTGCTGGGACCCCGACATAAGCAACCTGGTGCACATAGTGAACGACGACCGCGGCGGCAAGTACGGATTTTTCTCGGCCCACGCCGCAATATTTTTCGGCCTGGCCTTCATGACCAGCCGAATGTTCCAAAACAAGGCTTACACAACCGGAATATATCTGACAGCGGTAATAGTATCGTATTCAAGGATTTACCTTGGGCGCCACTATCTTGGCGATGTGCTGGTGGGCGCATTGGCAGGCACTCTGGTGGCATGGGGCGCATGGTATTATTACCAGAGGTTCAGAGAAAAATTGATGAAAAAACATAAAAGACAAAACAAGAGATAATGGCAGATTTCAAGACACATGTAACAGTAGGCGCCGCCACGGGTTTTGCGGTGGCAGTGGTGGCCTACAACTGGAACCTGATTCCGAATGCCTACATGGCGATTATCGTGTTTTTCGGCACGGTGATAGGCTCGTTTATGCCTGATACGGATTCGGATTCGGGCATACCGCTAAAGATAATTTTTACTACGTACGCGTATTTCATGGCGGCGATATCGCTGTACTGGCTCCATGTGGCCGGGGCCAACCTGCCGCTGAAGGTTTTTGTGCCGTCGGCGTCGTTCTTCTTCGTTCAGAAATACTTGGGAGTCAAGTTCAAGGACTGGACCAACCACCGCGGAATATTCCACTCGGTACCGGCCTGGATAGCATCGTTTCTGATATGCCTCTTTGTGGCCGGCAAAACCAATCTCGACCTCCGCGAGCAGTTTGTGATAGCGTTTGCGGTAAGCACGGGCTATCTCTGCCACCTGGTGCTCGATGAGATCTACAGCCTGAACATCGTAACCGAGGGCATCCTTAACGAGAAGAAAAAATATACCTGGAAGGAGATCTGGAGCAAGCACTGGGGCAAGAAAAAATCGTGGGGCACTGCCCTCGACCTCGGATTCAATCAGAAAGAGCGTATGCCAGGCATCATAGCATGGGCCACAGTGGGAGTTTTCCTGCTGCTGGACTGGAGCGCCATCATCAACCTTATAAAGCTGATAGGCAGCAACTGATACAGTAAAAAAAGCGCCGCTGATCCGGAACTTGGAATCAGCGGCGCTTTTTTTGATATCAGAACTTTATAAAATTATTGACTGATATGCCCACGATCACATTGTCGTCGGTCTGCGCGCACATCTCCTGAGTCTCCGATTTGGGAGAACGCCAGTCCATGAGCGCCTGCTCTATCTTCTGTTTCTGCTCGCCGAAGGGCAGCTTGTGGATATCGGTGAGTAGGTTCAAAAGGCGCTTGTTGGAGAAAGCCTTTGCCATTACAACATCGCCGTTCTCGTATCCCGACTGATCGGGAATGCCATCCGAGAACATGTAGAACACATCGCCTTCCTCAAGGTCGATTACGTGATTTGTAAAATGCTCCCTCTCCTTGGGATATACGCCAATAGGCATTGGGTCGGCCTTCAGCTTAATGAGCTCGCCATGTCTGAAATATATCAGCGGACGGAAAGCGGCTGCATAATAGAGCTGCTTGGTATGAGTATCCACCACTATAAGAGCGAGGTCGATGCTGTCGAGAGCCATGTCGGTGCGGAAAGTGCCCTGATTGAGAGTACGCTTGAAATAGTTTCGCATCCTGTCGAGCACCAGACCGGCCGAAATATTGTTCATTCCGAAATGGCGGGTCACATAATCGAGAATACTCATTCCCAGCATACTGAGCAACGCGCCCGGAACACCGTGACCAGTACAGTCGCCGGCCACAAGGAGCTTGTAAGGACCGGTTTCGCTGGCCCAGTAGAAATCGCCGGAAACAATATCGCGTGGTTTCAGCAATACAAGATTCTCGCCGAAGATATCGAAAATCTCCTGCTGTGGCGGCATTGCGGCCTGCTGGATGATGCTCGCATACGAAATACTCTCGGTGATTTCGGCGTTGCGGCTGGTAATCTCGTCATTAGCTGCCACCAGCTCCTCATTAATCTCGTTGATATGTGCATTGTAATGTTTCTGACGGCGGTAACTGCGGAAAACAAAAACTCCCAGCACTACCAAAAGAACCAGTATCACAGTCATGGATATCAGACGGGCAATCATTGCCTTGGCCTCGCCCTCCATCTGCATCTGACGTGCCTTATTGCGCGCGGCCTCGCCCTCATGCTGTCCACGGGCAATGCCCACGGTGATAGCCAGCGAGGAATTGTGAGCCTCGTAAGCCTCCTGATAAAGGTCAGCCATCTCACGGAAACGTATAGCTGATACATAATCGCCGTTTCGCTCGCTCATAAGAGACTTTACCCTGAAGGCAATTTCCCTATCAAGATAACCTGCATTTGCCCCCTCGCCTATTGCCATGACAGAATCCGCAAAAGATTGAATGGCAGGATAGTTGTTGAGCTGCATAAGAATCTTGAGGCCAAGAAGATCATACTTCTTGCGCAGAAAACCATCACCGGAAATCCTTACAAATTTTGAGCTAAGACCATGATAATACAATGCGCTGTCGAGATAACTGCGCCTGATATCTGACGGAAGGTTGGTGTATTTGGTAATAAGAAAATACAACTCCGTATATCCCAAATCGGAAATCTCGTCGACATTTACATTTGGAGTATCAAGAGAGGTATTCAGCTGATTGGCCAATTCTAAAAACAATTTAGCCGAATCGAGGACCTCCAATTTGGGGCTTGTGAGATCGGAATTGAAAAGCGACAAATACTTGTAACCGTTGAGCGCCAAATCCTCAGCATATCCACTTTGGTTGCCGATGAGCGAATCAAAACGGAAACATCTGGCAATAGAGATGTTGGCAGAATCTATCATAAAATTCTGATTATAAGACCTCACAAGATCGCGGAATACAGCTGATACATTGAGAGTATCACCGATATTCAAAAACATCTTGAACGAAGTGGAAAGATTGCGCGATGCAAGAGTTGCATTATGCTGACGTACAAGATATTTGCCCATAAAATGTAGCGACCTTGCCCTCAAAAACTCATTATCGGTAGAATCATTGAGATCTATGGCGCGCTGAGCCACATTGAGAGCCATATCATTATGACCATGATTGAAATGAAGCTCGAAGAGAACATGAAGAGCCTGAATCTCATCATCGATATTTCTCTCAGTATGAGCGAAATCTCGCAGCATCTGTGCAAACGCAATACCCTCAGCCAAATCCGAATTGGAATTGGAGCGAACCAAATAACCATTCAGTTTGGCAGAATCGCTCTGAGAAAGCGCCGTATTATGGCTATCAGCCACAGGACGTGAGCAAGCCGAGAGCATCAAACAAACCAAAAACGAAAAAAGAATAGTGTTATTTCTCATAAATCAGCAACTGAAAATCAATACACAAAAATAAAAATAATTTGACAAAACAATGTTAAGAGAATAAATAATTTATGCAAAATCATTATTACTTAAACTAAACTACGGAAACAAGGAAGAAAGTAAAACAAAAACCGGCACGATTACGAATCATGCCGGTTTTAATGTTATAGCTAAGTGAATAATGATTATTCAGCCTTAGTCTCAACAGCCTCAGCTACAGGAGCATCAGTTGCTTTTTTCTTACGTGAACGACGTGTAGTCTTTGCAGCTGGCTTAGCTGCGCCCTTACCCTGCTTGTAGTTCTCATTGAAATCAACGAGCTCAATAATACAGGTCTTGGCGTTGTCACCGAGTCTGCTACCAGTCTTGAGGATTCTAGTGTAACCACCAGCGCGGTCATAGATCTTAGGAGTGATAACAGCGAAGAGTGTCTTAACAGCCTCCTTGTCAGCGAGCTTAGAGAATACGAGTCTGTGGGCAGCCATTCTCTTGATCTTGAAAGCCAGCTTCTCCTCATCAGACTTAGCGTTAGCCTCAGCGAAAGTGATGTTAGCCTTAGAAGCGGTGAGAATAGGCTCGATGAAAGTGCGGAGTACCTTAGCCTTAGCAACAGTAGTAGCTACGCTCTTCTTCTTGTTAGCATTCTTTACCTGCTTCTTGTCGTCATCGTTGCTTTCAGCAACCGACATGATCAGGGAGATGGCCATATTCTTCAGCATAGATTTTCTATGGCCGTATTTTCTACCCAAATGGTTAACTTTGTCTCTATGTCTCATTATAATTTAAAAATTAGAGAGCATCACTGCTCAAGTTTATTCTTTATCAAGTTTGTATTTAGAAATATCCATACCGAAGCTCAAATCCATGTTAACGAGCAAGTCGTCGAGCTCGGTAAGAGATTTTTTACCGAAATTGCGGAACTTCAATAAGTCGTTCTTGTTGAATACTACAAGCTCAGCAAGAGTCTCAACATCAGCAGCCTTCAAGCAATTAAGAGCTCTAACAGAGAGGTCAAGATCCACAAGCTTAGTCTTCAGAAGCTGACGCATGTGGAGAACCTGCTCATCAAACTGCTCATCGCCAGTCTCCTCGGTAGAATCGAGAGTAATCTTTTCGTCAGAGAAGAGCATGAAGTGATGGATAAGAATCTTAGCAGCTTCCTTAAGAGCCTCCTTAGGATGAATAGAACCGTCGGTAGTAACCTCAATGATCAACTTCTCATAGTCGGTTTTCTGCTCTACTCTATAGTTCTCAGTCACGTACTTAACGTTCTTGATAGGAGTATAGATAGAA
>JAZUEG010000177.1:0-3483 GCA_045640025.1 Bacteroidales bacterium | reverse complement strand
TTGTTCAATATTTATGTTGATACTAATGTCTTGATAAATTACTGCACAGGACAAATAGCGGATGTGAAAGCCTTAAAGTATCTTTTTTTGAAAAGAGATAGAGACAGACTTTTCACCTCCTCGCTTGCTGTTGCCCAAACTATTACGAATTTGCAAACTAAAAAATCTAATCGTCCTGCCTTCTCTAAAAAGGAAACAATAGAAAAAATTTCAAGTATTTTATCTCATTTTACTATTATCTCTTTCGACGAGAAAGATATAATAGATAGTTTTTCAGGAGTAAGTGACGATTTGGAAGATAATATTCATTATTATTTGTCCAAGAAATTTAAATGCGAGGTTATTGTAACTAATAACCGCAAAGATTTCCTTGATTTTTCAGGAGTCGTGATTATTGATCCTAAAAAAGGTAATTTACAGAGGCAGATTTGGTGAATCCAATTTCCTATTTCACTTTTTTCAGTTCAATCCATTCTTCCCAATTATCTCCACCACTTCCCGATAACTTCTAATCTCTTTTCCGCCTTCTGTTGGCTTTTTGTAAATCGCATACAATTGCTCGAAGATAGTTTTCCTGATTTCTGATTCTAACAGTTTCTCGCAAGAGAATTCGCATCCCAACGAGCGGAGTTTCAGATAAGTTTTTAGGTTGCAAGTGTCGGAGAAAATGTAATCGTAGGGCAGGGGAGAGGCCGCCTCTTTTATGTACTCCAATGGATCGGCGTTGATGATTTCAATTTTGTTGCCGTTGGGAATTTGAGGTATAATTTCGGATTTGAAAATGTCTATTATATCCTGAGATTTCTCTAAAACCGTAATTTTTTCAACGGATTTTTTCCCTGACGCAATTACGGCGAAATATCCCATTCCAAGTCCACAGCATAGAACTTTTCCATGGGCGTTTTCTATGGCGGACTGGGTGGTGTTTATTGTAAGCGGATTTACAGCTGATACAATTTTCCCGTTTTCCGTAATCGCTGGGAACTCCATTTCCTGCATGAAGAATCCTATTCTCGGATATTCGCGGAACTCTGAAGTTGTGTGCAAGTCGTTGAAATACAACGCCTCGCAGGCTGATATTTTCTGCTTTGTCAGGCCGAAATTCCCAAACTTTTTCTCGGTGATTTTGATGCTTTTCAGGTAAGGATCGTCCGCAAAATCTTTCGCCATCAGCTGGCTGAAACTTGGCTTTATGTAATCATGAAACAATTCCTGATGAACGTTGTTTTTGTGGATGTCGAATCCGAGGGCCGTGCTCAGAATCATCGCGTAGGCTAATTCGGGAAGCATTTCGTATTCATCCACAAATTCCTGAATCTGACTGATAGTAACGTACTTAGGATTAACCTCCACAAACGATTGCAACGCCTCTGCCATTGCAGAATTGGTCTGAATGGTGGCATTGAGGCGCTCCATGCGACGCGCATCGAATTCATCGAGAATGATTTTCATTTTGATTTTTACAGTTGCTTTTTTTGATTGAGTTTCTTTTTCAGTTCCTCGATTTTTTTCATCTGATTTTCCATTTCGATTATCAGCTTGCTGTTTTCGGAATTGTTCAGCTTGAAGAAGCTGACGTTTTCCTTGAGCTCGTCGCAATATTCCTTGACCTCCGATGCGTATTTCAGCAGCTCGTTGGAGTAATTCGAATTGCTATTAGCTATCTCAGTGAGCTGATTTACTGCGCTTAGGATGGAGTTTACTATCGACAGCTGTTCGGAGCACGAGGCCGAAATCTCCGAAACTTTCTCGGTGTTTTTCTGGATTTTGGGCGATATGTTTTCGATAAACTGGGCCTGCTCTTCGGTGATTTTAAGGCTCTCAGCTGATATAGTGTTTATCTCGTTGGACGCCTTTTGACATACTTCGGCGAGTTTCCTGATTTCGGAGGCCACCACGGCAAAACCTTTTCCATTCTCGCCGGCGCGGGCCGCTTCTATTGCGGCGTTCACGGCCAAAAGGTCGGTTTTTTGTGTTATCTTGTTGATTACGTTTATCTTGTCGATTACCTGGCGGATGGTTTTCAGGGTATTGTCGGAATATTCCGATATCATCTTTATCTCGTTTGAGATGCTGTTGGTGGTCTCCTGAGTCATCTGAGCCTTGTTGTTGGTGAGCTCGATGCTGGTTTTCATGTTGGAGAGCGAATCCTGCATCTCCTGAATGCTTACAAGCTCGGTTTGCGAGTCGTTGTTGATCTTGTCGGCCGATATCACGAAGGTTTCGCTGTTGGTGAGCATTTCCTTGGTAGATTCCCTTACTTCCTGCACTGCCTCCGACAGTTTTTCCCTCATTATCAGGAAGTTTTCCTTGAGGTGACTTACCTCGTTGGCGTTTTTGATTTTTGTGATTTCAGCTGAAAATAGCTTACCCTCCGCGAGGTCTTTGCCGAAATTGTTTATCTGGGTTATCGGCTTTATTATATGATTGATTGTCAGCTTCTTAACTACCACAAATAATGTTATTATGAGTATGAGGCCCGTGCCGAGAAGCGCGAGTATCAGCTTGTATATCGGCATGTATATCAGCAATGTAGGCACTGTGATGAGTGTGGCGATGTCGGTGCCGGGCACAAATGTAAACCAGGTCTTGAATCTGAGGCTCAATTTTCCGCGCTTCGACGAGTAGAATCCAATGTTTTCTGTCAGCTTGCCGTGCTCGTATAGCGTGTACGATTCGTCGAGGAGCTCCGACAGGCCCTCGATTCCGCGTTTCTCGCATTCCTCGCGGGTCATTACGAACTGGATGATGGAATCCTGGTTGAAGTAGGCCATGCAGTATTTTCTGTTGAATGCAAATCCGCCGAATCCTACGCCGTTTATTTTCATCTGCGATACCGGCTCGTCGATTATCTCTTTGGGGATACCTATCGTAATCATTCCTACAACGTTGATGGAGCGCATCAGCGGAATGCATACCTTGAATTCGGTTCCCTTGTTCTGGCTGTTGGTGCTGTATGGCGAGCTGATGATTATTTTCTTGTCGCCGCGCATTATCTGCTTGAAATCCAGCGAGTCCTTGTAGTTGAATGGAGACAGCCCGTCGTCCAGCGAATACATTTTTCCACTTGGCAGGGTGATGCTGAACGATCCGTATTTCTCGGGATTACGCTCTCTCATCTTGCCGGCAATGTTCATTATCGAGTCAAGTTTGCTTTCCTTGAAATCGGATGTAATGATGGTGTATTCGTCGATGTAGTTGCCAAACAGTTTGCCAAGATTATCCGACTGCAGGCGTATAATCTGCATGGCTGTCTTGTCCATCTTTTCGTCGGTATACGATTTCACATAGTGGTATATCACGAAATTCAGCAGGCTGATGGCCGCGCCAAGTCCGAGTATTATGTAGAATCTGTATTTGTTCCAGACCCTTACATTAATATGGTGTACTATTTTCTCGATTATGTTCATGGTGCTATTCTGTTTTGTGGCCGCTGTTTATCAGGCTGTTAAGTCTTATTATCTCGTTGCTGCATTCCTCCAT
>JAZUEG010000176.1:0-2214 GCA_045640025.1 Bacteroidales bacterium | reverse complement strand
GGCTCCATCGGCAACCTCTGCAACGACAAAATCTCGGCTTACTTCAACAATACATTCAAAATGTTTGAGCTCGAGAAAATCGCCGACGCAATCAATAATTTGACAAAATAAATTCTCGCACAGATGATTTATTTTGAACATAAATTATCACGAATTAACACAAATTTCTCAAAAATTAATTTGTGAAAAATTTATGTCAATTTATGATAATTCGTGTTTGAAAAAAAGAAAATCTGTGCGAAAACAAAACATAGAAACGTTATGAAATTCAACGATATAAAGAAAGTGCTTCTTCTTGGCTCTGGCGCCTTGAAGATTGGTGAGGCCGGCGAGTTCGACTACTCTGGCTCTCAGGCCCTTAAGGCACTCAAGGAAGAAGGCATCGAGACCGTTCTCGTAAACCCAAACATCGCCACAGTGCAGACATCCGAGAATGTGGCCGACAAGATCTACTTCCTGCCAGTAACTCCCGAGTTTGTGGAGAAGGTAATCGCCAAGGAGCGCCCCGACGGCATACTCCTCTCGTTTGGTGGTCAGACAGCGCTCAACTGCGGTGTTGCCCTCCATAAGAGTGGCATCCTCGAGAAATACAATGTAAAGGTGATAGGTACTCCCGTAGAGGCCATCATCGAGACCGAGGACCGCGACATCTTCAACCAGAAGCTCGCCGAAATCAACGTAAACTTTACCCAGAGCCACGCCGCCGAAAGCGTTGAGGAGGCCCTGAAGGCCGCCAACGAGGTGGGCTACCCAGTAATCATCCGCGCCGCCTACGCACTCGGCGGACTCGGCTCTGGATTCTGCAACAACGACGAGGAACTCCGCGCACTCTGCAGCAAGTCGTTTACATTCTCGAGCCAGGTACTTGTGGAGAAATCCCTCAAGGGCTGGAAAGAGATTGAGTACGAGGTAGTTCGCGACCGCTACGACAACTGCATCACAGTCTGCAATATGGAAAACTTCGACCCACTCGGCATCCACACCGGCGAGTCTATCGTAGTGGCTCCATCTCAGACACTTACCAACTCGGAGTTCCACAAGCTCCGCGCCATAGCCATCAAGATTATCCGCCACATCGGCATAGTGGGCGAGTGCAACGTACAGTACGCCCTCGACCCCAACTCCGAGGACTACCGCGTTATCGAGGTAAACGCCCGATTGTCGCGCTCATCAGCCCTCGCATCCAAGGCTACAGGCTATCCTTTGGCATTCGTGGCCGCCAAGCTCGGTCTCGGATACGGACTCCACGAGCTCAAGAACTCGGTTACAAAGGTTACCACAGCCTGTTTCGAGCCTGCCCTCGACTACTGCGTTGTCAAGATCCCACGCTGGGACCTCAACAAGTTTGTAGGCGTAAGCAAGGAGATCGGCTCGGCTATGAAATCCGTAGGCGAGATTATGGCCATCGGCCGCTCGTTTGAGGAGGCCATCCAGAAGGGTCTCCGTATGATTGGCCAGGGTATGCACGGACTCCTCGGCAACAAGCACATCGACGACATCCAGAAGGAGCTCACCGCGCCTACCGATATGCGTATCTTCGCCATCGCCGACGCATTCGCCAACGGCTTCTCGGTTGACAAGATCCACGAGCTCTCCAACATCGACAAGTGGTTCATCAACAAGCTGAAGCACATCTACGATCTCGGCGAGGAGGCCAAGCAGTACAACAATGTTCAGGAAATCCCTGATGCTTTTATGAAAGAGCTGAAGCTCAACGGATTCTCCGACTTCCAGATTGCCAAGATCGTTTACAAGCACACATCAGTGGACGTAACCGCCGATATGATGAAGGTACGCGAGCACCGCAAGGCCCTCGGCATCACCCCATTCGTAAAGCAGATAGACACACTGGCCGCTGAGTATCCGGCACAGACCAACTACCTCTACATCACATACCACGGCACCGAGCACGACATCGATTTCCACGACGACAAGCAGTCGGTAATCGTACTTGGATCGGGCGCCTACCGTATCGGATCATCAGTAGAGTTCGACTGGTGCGGTGTAAACGCCATCAACACCATCCGCAAGCGCGGTTTCCGCTCTATAATGATCAACTACAACCCTGAGACCGTTTCCACAGACTACGACACCTGCGACCGTCTCTATTTCGACGAGCTCTCGTTTGAGCGCGTTCTCGATATCTACGACCTCGAAATGCCTCGCGGAGTGGTTGTAAGTACAGGAGGTCAGATTCCTAACAACCTCGCTATG
>JAZUEG010000175.1:0-3740 GCA_045640025.1 Bacteroidales bacterium | reverse complement strand
CCTTCATCACCTTGCCCATATCCTTGATAGATGCGGCACCGGTCTCAGCCACTATTCTGTTGACAACTGCCTCTACCTCAGCCTCCGAGAGCTGCTGCGGCAGGTAGCACTTAATATACTCGAGCTGAGCGTTTTCCTCCTCCACGAGGTCCTGACGGCCCTGCTGCTGATAGATGGCCACCGAGTCGGTACGCTGCTTTATCATCTTCTGGATAATCTTCAAAACATCGGCATCAGTTACCTCGCCGCCCTTGCCCGAAGTCTGCTCCTTGAGTATCTCAGACTTGATGGCGCGCACTGCGGCCAGCTTCAACTGGTTTTTCTCCTTCATTGCGGACTTCATAGCGTCCTGAATCTGTTCTGTAAGTGTCATGGTTTTTATAGTTTATAGTGTAAAGTTCAAAGTTTAAAGTTTAAAGTATAAAGTTTAAACT
Organism: Bacteroidales bacterium; assembly: GCA_045640025.1. GTDB lineage: Bacteria > Bacteroidota > Bacteroidia > Bacteroidales > UBA3824 > UBA3824. The sequence continues at coordinate 3,306 of JAZUEG010000175.1, read as the reverse complement.
ACTGTTTTGAGAGCTTGGCGTAATAATCAGCGTTCTTCTTGTCGTTTAGCCTTGTATAGATTCTCGACAGAATGGCAGCGTCGTGCGGCTTCTTGGTGATACCGTAGAGCTTCACGTAGAGGTCGCGCGCCTTCTTGAAACGTGCAATAAGCGGAGTAGTAGTCTTCTGCAGCTTGGCGTATGCCTCGTTGGTCCTCTTGGCCTCGTAAGCCTTTATGGCGGCCACATACTCGTTTTCGGTGGTTATGTAGGCATTGTAGGCCACGCTCTGCAATCCAGTCACATTGTCAGGATCCAGCTTGTATAGCTGCTGAGCAGCCTTGTCGGCCTCGTCGTCCTTGCCCAGCTTCTTGCATACCTGGTGATATTTCTCGAGATTGGATACCGTTCCGCGGTCGGCCTCGCTCATCTTGGAATACGAATCCAATGCCCTGTCATATTCGGCCATCTCTACACATCTTACAAAGAGCCTTGAATAAATATAATCGGAGCCCTCGGCATCGGGATACGTGGCCACAAACTTATCGAGGCATGATAGCTCCTTGCTCATATTATCGAGCCCGGCATAATATTTAGCCATCATCATCAGCGACTGCGAATCCATAATTCCCTGGTCATTAGCTGATACAAAATATTCCATAGCCTTAGACTCGTCGCCAGTCATATATAGGCACTTGCCAGCTGATAGCAATATCTCTGCCGGGGCCTTGCGGTTTTTGGCCTTATACTGGTCCATCACCTTATTGTAACCTGCCAGGGCTGTCACATAGTCCTTGTTGGCAAAAGCCTGATCGGCATCAGCTGAAGAGATGGCGGCCTTCTGCTGAGAGGCGCACGAAGCCAGCATTATCACCGACGCCAAAATAAAATGTTTGATACGCATATTTCTATTAAGTTTAGATGCAAAATTAAGAAAATTAATTGCAATTAGCAACATCAAAACACAGATAAACAAAAAAAACTATTGCACTCAAGCCGGGCGACTGAACAACAGAGGCTGCCTGAATGCAATAGCTGATATCTTGAATAATAGAATCCGTGTGCTTGATTACTTCTTGGCCCTGCCCACAAACGAGAGGATACCAACTGCACAAGCCTTCTTGTTGCCCTGACCAGGCTTGAATCTGATAGAAACGTAGTAGATACCCTGTTTCTGACAAGCAAAGTCGAAAGACTTCTTGTCGGTATTGGTAGCCTTGTCGAAAGTAGACTCATGAGGATTGCTCTCAGGCTTAGACGAATCGTAGAGTGTGAGCACTACCTGATCCTGGAAACCCTCCTGCGCGCAAAGAGTGAACCTATATGTAGTATTGGCCGAAAGCTGAACAGACCATTTCATACCAGTCTCCTCATCAATTGCATCACGCTTGAGTTTTGTATTGAAATCGCGAAGATATATTGCCTTCTCAGTTTGGGTTGCACACTGATATACAACCTGTTGCTTGCACTGTGCATTGGCATCGCTTGAATACATTGCCAAAGAAATGAAAGCACACACCAATAAGATAAATAGTCTTTTCATATTTTTATTCGATTAATTGATAATTTTGTTACGTATTTTTTCGGTAGCTGTTATAATCTCTGAGAGGTCCTCGTCAGAAATCTCGATAACAGTATACTCGTTGATAACAGAACCGTCTGGCGAATTCTCTACCTGAACAGTGATATTCACTACATCAAGCACATCCTTAAGCTCTTCAAGATCCTTTACGAGGTCGCCGAAATTGGCATCCTTGTCCTTGAACATACGCAGAATAGGAAGCAAGCTGTTGAGCACCGACTTCTGCTGACCAATTGCGTCCTTGAGGTCGCTTGAATACTGACCATTCTGATCCTTGATCTCCTTCTCTATCTGGGTAAGGAGATAGATAGACTCTGTCCAAACACCAGTAACGAGCAGCGCGCTGAGATTGCTGCGCTGGCTGTCTCTCAGGTGTGCATCCATATTGCGGTAGCTCTGGGTACACATAAACTGGAGAGTATCGATATTGTCGTCGGATGTAGCAAGGCGCTTCAATGTTGGGAAATCAAAGAACTGCCCCAGCTTGAGCTCCTCAGTGAGCTGACGCACTGCTACAAGGTATTGCAGAATCTGCGAAGTCTTCTGATATACATTGAGGTAGCCGAGGTCAACACTAAGCATACCCAAACCAAGAGACTTCTTGAACAATGTTGTCACCTCCTTTACCTTGTCGGGATCCAGAAGGTATCTGTTAGTAAAAGGCATTTCTATATCCTTCAAGAGGGCAGCCATCTCCACAGGAGAAGAGAAGCTGGCTATTACTTCGTTCATAGCCTCAAAGTTATAGTTAGCATTAGACGAACCCAAATCGTCTTCTGGTATAAATGCCTGAATCTCCTCGTCATTGCTGTCGCCGCATCCGCTGCAGTTGAACTGCAGCATAGCTGTGCAAGCCAATGCTAAAGATAATAATATTCGTTTGCGCATGATACTATAAATATTGTCTTTTTTTGATTTTCAAAAATAGTAAAAATTTTGCATACCAAAACAAAAACTACAAAAGATTTTCAAAAAAATTATTATTTGTCCTTTGAAGCCTCTGCCGATGCATCTGCCTTCGATGTTTCCGCCTTGGTTTTCTTCTCAGCCTCGGCCGCCTTCTTGGCAGCTTTCTCGGCCTTGTCCACCTTGTGCTGGGCTATCTTCTTCTTCATCCACTCGTATGGAGCAGAGTAGTTGATGCTGCCCGACCAGTTGACAAACCTCTTCAGGAGATCGAAGTACAACGTAATGTAGCATATCAAGCTGAAAAGCCAGATTACCACAATGTTGAATGTAAAGGTATCATAGTATTCGCCGCAGAACCATTTTCTTGGAGCATAGAAGTGGGCCCTGAAACCAAACCAACTTGAATTGTCGGCATCGTGGAAAATAGGGTCCGCTTGTTGTATTAAACGATTTCCGTGACGAATTATTTTCTTTTTCTCAAAAGTATTTGTAACAATTTCCTGCAATTTCTCATTGTGGTACTTGTTACGGTATGTGTGATAGAAACTTGCCTGTGCAACTTTTTTCTCAATATCTTTCTTGTCGATATTAGGATCCTTGCTCAGCTTGTTGCGGATAATCTTCTTGTAGCCGTCCTCGTAATGGGCCTTGGCATGCTCGATGTTGGATTCGGCGCTGTTGAACTGATTAACATAGATCTTCTTTACCTTGTTGAGGTAATCCTCCACCTCCTCAGCCACATCCTCGTCAAATTTGTCGACATAGAGCTCATCAATGCAGTCGAGACGGTAGTCCTTGATTCTTCGCATTTCAGCTGCACACTCCTCGCGGAGCAG
>JAZUEG010000174.1:0-8736 GCA_045640025.1 Bacteroidales bacterium | reverse complement strand
AGTGCACTAACTACTAACTACTATCTACTAACTACTGTTCACCATCTACGAGCGGTATTTCCCTACCAGATAGTCCTTGCACATTATTGCCTTCACCTTCAGGAGGTCTTCGGGCTTGTTTACCGAGTGTGTGGTCTGGTCGGTGAGGGTCATGTTTATCTTGATACCGTTTTCCAGGATTCTTATCAGGTCGATACCCTCGGCGTTTTCGAGCGGAGTCGACATCATGAGGTTAAACTGTGACAGGAAATCTCTGCGGAATACGCTTACACCCACGAGTTTCATCCTTGGGAAAGTCATGCCGCGGGTGGCTGTTGGTATGGGCTCGCGCGATAGGTACATTGCATAGTTGTGCGTATCAGCTACCACCTTTATCTCGTTTTTGTCGTTGAAAACCTTGTCGTCTATTATCTCGTCCATCAGGCAGGTCACCTTCAGCGATCCGTCTATCACCATCGGGCTTATGGTGCGGCCTATCATGTCGGGAGTTATCATAGGCTCGTCGGGCTGTATCATCACCACGATATCGTATTTCTTGTTGTTTTCGGCTTCTATTTTCATCACGGCCTCGGCCACGCGGTCGGTAGCTGATATCATGGATTCGGCCATCTCTATGTATCCGCCCTTTATCGATTTCATGTAGTTGATGATTTCCTGGTCGGCGGTGGCTACATACACATCTGTAACATCGTTGCAGAGTTTTACTCTATTATATACGTGGCCTATCATTGGAATGCCGTTGATATCAGCCATTGGCTTGTTGGGGAAATTCTTCGACGCCATGCGCGCGGGAATCACCGCTATTATCTGTAGTTTCTGATCTGCCATAGTTATATTGTTTTAGAGGTTTGTTGATGTAAGTGAGTTTTTCGAAATGTAAATGTAAATCAAAATCCTGAAATACTCAAATTTTTTTCGGAATATTTGTTTTCATTTTTTTAGGCAGCTAATGGCGTTTTTATCTGTATTAGCTGCCCAAAACCACCAAAAATCCACTTTTTTTTCTCATTTATTACATTTATGTAACATTTATACTATCATTTGTAATATATCAGTGTGTTTCTTGTTACGCAAAATCTTGCAAAATCTTTGTATTAGCTGTAAATTTGTATCAACAAAATCAAAGAAAAGATTTTGGTTTTAAGTTTGAAGGTTATTTATTGTAACGGATATTTTAGATAAAATTATTCTCATATTTTTAGTAATTGGATATAAATCTATTTTTTTTCAAACAAGTATGGATGGTTGGACGATGTGATATCGAGCCAACCTTTTTTTTGTCTATATGTGAAAAAAAGTAGAGACGCTCGGCCGTGTGTCTCTATGGCCTTGCGTCTCTACGTGTGTTTTTATTTCAGAACTATTACCTGTCCTTTCTCGGTCATGATATCGTATTCGTAATACTTGGGGAGCTGTGGAGCTGATATGCTTGCCTTATCGGAAACTACCGGAGTGTTCACGAATGCGGATTCCATCAGGGGATTTCCCATCATGCGCGAGTTGGCAGGTCTTATGCCTTCGCCCTGGAGCTCCTGAGCCGAGCGTATCCTGAGCAGTCCGCCGCATTTTGATGTTATATTAGCTGATACGATTTTTCCGTCTTTCCATTCCATATCCACCACAAAACCGCCGCGGGCCACAAGACCCTTTACTTTTCCGTCCTTCATGTTGTCAGGAATTGCAGGCAGCAGATGCACGGCTCCGTCGTGGCTCTGCAGGAGCATCTCGGCGATGCCGGCGCAGAATCCGAAGTTGCCGTCGATCTGGAAAGGCGGATGCGCGTCGAAGAGGTTGGGATATGTGCGGCCCTCACCAAATCCCCAGCCATTCTCGGCAGGCAGAAGCGTTATCATGTTCTGGATAATCTTGAATGCGTGGTTGCCGTCCAGCATTCTGGCCCAGAGGTTTATCTTCCAGCCTATCGACCAGCCTGTGGCCATGTCGCCGCGCTGGATGAGCGAGTTTTTGGCGGCCTCGAATAGCAGAGGATTCTTGCTTGGAGTTATCTGGTTGCTTGGGTAGAGGCCGTAGAGGTGCGATATGTGACGGTGCTCGTCCTTGGGGTCGTCCACGTCGTCCATCCATTCCTGCAGCTGATTGTGCTGGCCTATCTTCATTGGAGGTATCTTGGCTATGTATTTCTGGAGTTTGGCCTGATACTCAGGACTTTCGCCTACTATGTGCGAAGCCAGCAGTGTGCTGTTGAGCGCATCGAATACTATCTGATTGTCCATTGTGCAGCCCATTGCGAGCGAGCTTGGCGAGTTGTTGGGGCCGTGCTCGGGCGATACCGATGGCATGGTTACGTAGTAGTCGCCGTGCTCCACCACAAAACTCATGTAGAAATCGGCTGTACCTTTTATTATAGGATAGTATTTTTTCAGGAAATCCACATCACCTGTAAATAGGTAGTGCTGCCAGAGGTGCTGTGCGAGCCATGCTCCGCCGTTAGGCCACATTCCCCAGTAGCTGCCGTCTATAGGGCCGGCCACTCTCCAGATGTCGGTGTTGTGGTGAGCCATCCAGCCGTCGGCGTGGTAGAGCTCCTTGGCTGTTACTGCGCCGGTCTTCGATAGGTCCTCTATCAGGCTGAATAGAGGCTCGTGGTTTTCGCTCAGGTTGGTTACCTCGGCTGGCCAGTAGTTCATCTCGGCGTTTATGTTGATGGTGTATTTGCTGTCCCAGGCAGGATCTATGCTGTTGTTCCAGATACCCTGAAGGTTGGCCGGCTGACCGCCTTTCTGAGATGACGATATCAGCAGATACCTTCCGTAATTGAACATCAGCGCGATGAGGCTCTGGTCGCCGGTGTTCTTGAAGTCCTTTACTCTCAGGTCGGTATTGGTGATGTCGGCGTCCTTGTGGGCTGGGAGCGAGAGGTTGCATCGCGTGTATTGTTCACGGTAATTCATTAGGTGGTAGGATATCTCGCCTGTTAGGTCAGTGGCTTTGGCTTTTTCCATGGCTGCGGTGGCCTTTGCCTTGGCATCGCCCGATGTGTTGGTGTAGTCCACAAAGTTGGTGGCTGATGTAAACCTTATCTCGGCCTGGCTGGCCTTTTCTACATGCAGCTTGTTGTCAATGATGGAGATTTTGCCGTTGGTCTCTATGTCTATGATGCAGTAGGCGTTCAGTTTGGATTCCACGCCTTCCTGGTCCTTGCCCTTTATCTCTATCATCATCCTGTTGCCAGCTAATGTGATGGTATTAGTGAGCGGGCAGCTGTATTCTACAGTGAATGAGAGTGATTTCTTCTTGGAGGCTGACAAGTCGGTGAAAATGACGTCGTTGTTGAATGATGCAAAAGTTGTCTGCGTGTATTGCACTCCGCCGCGCTTGAATTTGCTTTCCACCATGGCGTGGTCCAGGTCGAGCTGACGGTGATAGTCTGATACCTCGCTCTTGTCGTCGTAATCGATAAACATGCTGCCGAGAGTCAGATAGCTCATGCCGTTCTGACCTGTAAAGAAGTTGTCGTTCACCATTTTCTCGGCCTCCACGGTCTTGCCATCAGCTATCAGCTCTCTGATCTGGGCGAGTTTGGGATATGCGCGGTCGCTGTTGTTGGAGTGAGGGCCTCCTGCCCAGAATGTCTCGTCGTTCAGCTGGATTTCCTCGCGGTCGGGCTTGCTGTATACCATGGCGCCTAGGTGCGAATTGCCTATCGGCATGGCCTCGGTCCACTTGTTCGCAGGTCTGTCGTATTGCAGAACATACGAAGGATCAAAGTTTTGGGCAGCTGATAGCATGGAAGTTGCCATCAGCGCCGCGGTGATGATGCTTTTGGTGATGTTCATAATTTTTTGGGTTTTAAAAGGTTATATTAAAGAAAACGCAGATGTTACGTTTTTTATGTAGCGAACACCTGCGTTTTTTTATTTTATTAGTGAACTGGTAAAAATGATGATTCTGTTACTTGGTCTGGTTTACAAACTGGATAGTGCCATCCTCGTTGAATTTCATCTCGTCAACGCAAACCGAGCGGCGGCCTATGCGTCCCTCGTGGCCGTCGAGTGTGAGTGTGGCGTTGTGATAGAATAGATACCACTTGCCCTTGTACTCTATTACGCCGGGATGGATTGTGAAACTGTTTTCGGCGCAGCCTGTTACCTGGCCCTGTGGAGTCCATGGGCCTGCCATTGATGGAGCTGTGGCGTAGTCGATGGCCTCGCCCTTGTCGCCGTGCGATGCGTATATCAGATAATATGTGTTGTCTTTCTTGCTGAGCCATGGGCCTTCCACAAACTTGGGAACGTCTATTGTGTCTATCTTGCCGGCGAGCTCGGTCATGTTGGCATTAAGCGGAGCCATGAAACAGGTTCCGTTACCCCAGCAGAGCCACTGCTCGTTGCCGTCTATGAGCACGGTTGGGTCTATGTCGTTCCACCATCCGCGGGCGCCGTTGCTTGTCATGGTATCGCAGATGAGTGGCTTTCCTATGGCATCCTTGAACGGACCTGTAGGGCTGTCGGAAACTGCGCATCCCACAGCATATCCGTTGTACTCGCCGAGTCCCTTTACGGCGGTGTAGTAATAGAACTTGCCATTAGCTGGCACTACTTGCGATGCCCAGGCCACGCCTACGCCATACTCTACGGTATCGGCCCAGCTGAAAACTGCGGGACTGCATACTGCTCCGTGGGCGGTCCAAGTCTTCATGTCGGTGGTGGAGTAGCAGAGCCATTCTGTGATGTTGAACTCCTTGCCGCCGCCTGCGGTGTCCTGTCCTTCGTAATACTCATCGTGGCCTACGTAGCAGTAGAGAGTATCGTTCCAGACCATTGGGGCCGGGTCGGCTGTAAAAGCGTCGCGGAAAATGGGGTTGCCCTCGGCTGTAAAAGTCTTAGCCGTGCAGTTTCCTCCATTCTCCTGTGAGTCCTGTTTGGGCTGTGAGCCGCAAGCAGTGATCAGGGCAATAGTAGCTAATGCCAAAAATTCTTTTTTCATGAGATTCCAGTAATATTAGTGTAAATTAGAAGTAAAAGCAACGCAAAAAAAGCATAGACACAATAAGTGCTTGCCATCAAAAAAAATATTCTGGAAATTTTTAAATTGGGAGATTGTATATTGTAACGGGATATAAATGTGAATCAAAAAAAATAGAGGTCGGTAGCGGAGTCGAACCGCTCTAGACGGTTTTGCAGACCGGTACCTAACCGCTTGGCTAACCGACCATCTAAGTGTTTTGTTTTTCAACGGTGCAAAGGTAGATAGAGATTTTGTAATCTCCAAATCTTTTTGCAACTTTTTTCTAAAAAAATATTTTGTGACCTCGGTGGGATTCAAACCCGCGACTTCAGGAACCGGAATCCTGCGTTCTATTCAGCTGAACTACGAGGCCATGCCTTGGTTTGCGGGTGCAAATATAAACTATTTTTCCACAAGTTCAAAATCTATTTTAAGATTTGCCTTGTATCCGTTGCCTTCGTCTACCATGTCCTCATCAAATCCCTCGTAATACCACTTGATTAGCATGTCCTTGCCGAGGTAGTGGATTTTCTCGAGTTTTACGAGCAGCTCATATACCATCTTGTTGGATGCCGAGCTCAGTATAGAGAAGTCGAGCTCTATTATCAGCTTGCCGGGGCTCTTGGGGTCGAGCGCGCACACGCATGCCACAATAGGGGAGTAGAAGTCTGGCGCGTTCTCTGGGAACGACGGTCCCGACATCTTGAGTATGTTTTTCTCTATGTCGAACAATACCAACGGGGTATCGTCTGTCTCTTCTATTTCGATCTTGCCTTCGCTTATCATTTTCCTATATATATGTTGAATGATGAAAAAGTTTTCAGTTTTGCTGATATCTTTGCAAATATCAAACCAAACTATATCAGTTTGATTATTTTTTAGAATAGCGACAATTGGATTTCGTCGCCCGAACCGCCGTTGTAGTTTTTGCCTAAGTGCTTGTAAGCAAAGTCGGTAACTACTCTTCCGCGTGGTGTGCGTTTCAGCAGGCCCTCCATTATCAGATAAGGCTCGTATACCTCTTCTATTGTGCCGGAATCCTCGCCCACGGCTGTGGCTATGGTATTGAGGCCCACGGGTCCGCCCTGGAATTTGTCGATTATGGTGCAGAGTATCTTGTTGTCCATCTCGTCGAGGCCCAGGGAATCGATGTTGAGGTTGTCGAGCGCGTATTTTGTGATCTCGAGGTCTATGGAGCCTGTGCCTTTCACCTGTGCGTAGTCTCTCACGCGTCTCAGCAGGCTGTTGGCTATACGTGGCGTGCCTCGGCTGCGCGATGCTATCTCGCCGGCTGCGGGCGCGTCGATCTCTATCTGGAGTATCTTGGCCGCGCGCATTATTATTTTCGACAGCACTTCTATATCATAGTATTCCAGCAGGAGATTGATTCCGAATCGTGCCCTGAGCGGTGCTGTAAGCAGTCCGGCTCTCGTGGTGGCGCCTACCAGTGTGAATGGATTCAGGCTCAGCTGAACGCTTCTGGCCGCCGGGCCCTTGTCTATCATGATATCAATCTTGTAGTCTTCCATGGCCGAATAGAGGTATTCCTCCACCACGGGGCTCAGTCGGTGGATCTCGTCGATGAAGAGCACGTCTTTCTCGTCGAGATTAGTGAGCAGTCCTGCCAGGTCGCCGGGCTTGTCGAGCACGGGTCCCGATGTGGTTTTCATGCCCACTCCAAGCTCGTTGGCTATTATGTTCGATAGAGTTGTCTTTCCCAGTCCCGGAGGGCCGTGAAAGAGGATGTGGTCGAGAGCCTCGCCTCTCATCTTGGCGGCCTTTACGAACACCTCGAGGTTTTCCCTGAGCTTTTTCTGTCCGTTGAAGTCGTCGAAACTTAGAGGGCGGAGCTTCTTCTCTATCTCCTTCTCTTTTTCTGATATGTCTATTTTCCTGATATCCATTGTAGATGCGCGCCATTGCAGATTGATGTGCTGGCGGTATGCAAAGGTATATATAATTTTTGTAAAACAGGAAAATTTTTTTGTTAAGATATGCTATTAGCTGATAGCCTTGCTTTTTTTGTAATATTTGCAGATGGTCTCTACTGAGGTCTCCACGTCCTCGTACTGGATTATCAGGCGCGAGAGGCTCTTTGCGTTGGAGTATATGTTGAAGTTGGTGAGCTCGTCGAAAAAGTCGGAATCTACGAACGGACGGCGGTCGCTGAAGAGTGATTTTATTGCGTACTGGATTTTCCAGAGGGCCAGGCGCAGCCATCCTGCCTTCCTGGTGGCCTCGCTTGTGGCCAGGTGCTTTGCGAAAAACGACTGGAGGTCGCGGTATGATACATTGTCGGCGCATACGATGAATTTCTCGTTGCAGATTTTCTTGCGCACCATTGTCATTATGCATTTTACGAGGTCGTTTACTCCCACGAGGCCAGTTACTCCCTCGGTGTAGTATACCCTTGCGAGCTTGTCGTTCAGGAACTTGGACCTGTCGTTTTCCCAGTCGCCGGGACCCAGTACTGCGGCGGTGTTTATGATGCCAGCCTTCAGGCCTTCCTGCATTGCTCTCCATACTTCCATCTCGCAGTAATAGTAGTTTTGGCTGGATTTCGAGTAGTTTCCTTTTGGGTTTCGCTGCGACTGCTCTGTGATCTCGCAGTCGTCGCTCTCGTCGCCCAGCGCCCTTACGCTGCTCAGGTAGCAGAAGTATTCACATTCGGAATCCTTTACGGCGTTCAGGATGTTGCGGATGGTTTCCACATTGTCGTCGATGGTTCTGCTCTTGCTCAGTTTTGGGTCTATGCAGCAGATGGCGGAGCAGATGCCGTCGAGAGCGTTTCCCATCGATTCGGGGTCGTTGTAGTCTACATCCACCCAGTCTATCTCGTTGAATAGGAGTTCGGAGTCGTCGGAGTATAGATTGATGATATTTTTGGTGTACTCGGTATTGTCGCCAGGGGTACGTGTGGCCCTGACGGCTAAGCCTTGGCGCAGCAATGTGCAGATGAGGTGCGCGCCGGTCATTTCTGTTGCTCCGAGTACGAGATACACTTTGTTATACGGTTTTAGTGGGTTGTGTTATAATGTTTGCTTATTGATCCAGTTTCATGGTATTTCACGATGCAAATTTATTACTTAAATTTTAATCAAATAAGTATTTAAAATCAACTTTATATTAACAATTCGTATTGTTTATACAAAATTTGTATCAGCTGGATAAATAATTCACAAAAAATGATTAGATTTGCATTTTGATTAATTGTATCAGCTAAAAAACATAAAAACAGCAAGAGACTAAAAATGAGCCGAATAGCAGTAATTCTGATGATGTTTGCACTTCTGTGGCCGGTATCTGCCTTGCACGGGCAGACCCGCAATGTGCTTATGCGCAGCGCTGAGGCCGATTCGATAGAGCAGGCTAATCTTGGCAACCGAAAATTCCATTCCGCATTCCGATCCTATACAGCAGGTCCCGATACGGCGGCTGATACTTACGGGCTGGTGGCCGGCCTCGGCCGCGGCAGATTCGTGATGGAGCCTCTCGCGCGTTTTTCCGTGGGCAGTCAGTCGGCTTCCGACAGTTACCACGAGGCCATGATTGGAGCCTCTGCCACATATTCCTGCGACAGCGTGTTTACATTGTCAGCTAATATATTAGGTGGCTATACCTCACCTTTTGCATCAACTGCTGTATTAGCTGATAGCATGATGTCGAGATTCCCACAGATGGACGGCTACTCGCGCCATGGCGGCGACTATCTGGCGAGGTATTTTGAGTTTTACGCCAACTACAGGCCCATCAAGACTCTGATGCTCT
>JAZUEG010000173.1:0-2318 GCA_045640025.1 Bacteroidales bacterium | reverse complement strand
CCTGGCCGCCGCGGTGGGCGCCTCTGTGGTATTTCCCGGCGCCGATGTGCTGATAATAGATGCCGGCACCGCCATCACCTACGATTATCTGAGGGGCGGATGCGAGTTTGCCGGAGGCAATATTGCTCCGGGCATCAGGCTGAGGCTCAAGGCGCTGCACGATTATACCAGCAGGCTGCCCCTGGTGGATCCGGCTCCCATTGTCAATGATTTTGGCCTCTCGACAGCCGAGGCCGTCAATAATGGCGTTGCGTTGGGAGTGGCAAGAGAAATTGAGGGGTATGTGGCTGATTTTAAGCAAAAAAATGTTAAAGCTGAAATAATTTTAACAGGAGGTGATAGTATTTTTTTGTCTAAGTTATTAAAAATCGCGATATTTGCAGAGCCAAATCTCGTAACGATTGGCCTAAATAGAATTCTAAACTACAATGTATCTAAAAACCATTAAACTTATCGCACTGATAATCACGCTGTCAGCGTTGAATGCAAGTGCACAGAAAGTCACCAACTCGCCATATTCGCGCTATGGCATCGGCGATATAGCAAGCCAGGGCGATGGCCGCAGCGTAGCCATGGGAGGAGCCTCGGCAGGCGAGAGCTCTCCATATTACCTGAATCTGCTGAATCCGGCGGCCAATACCAGCCTGTTTCACCAGAGATTTATCTTTGATGTGGGCATGGATGTTAAGTACACCAATGTGGAATCGTCATCTGCCAGGCAGAAAAACACTACTTCCACTTTCAGATACCTGGCCGGCGGTTTTGCGGCCAAGCCATGGTGGTTTTTCACTTTTCAGCTGAAACCGTACAGCTCCGTGGGCTACAAGTTCAGCGAGACAAGCACAAGCACTTACGAGGGCCAGGACCAGACTTTCACCGAGAAGTTTGAGGGCGAGGGCGGCCTCAATAAGCTCTCTATATCCACTGCGTTCAAGTTTCTCAAGATGTTTTCGGTGGGAGCTCAGGGAAGCGTGATGTTCGGCAATCTGGAGCGCAACAATTCGATAACGAGCGCGCGCTCTTTAGGCAGGCTCGACGGCTACAATTCGTCGGTTACCAACAGCATCTCGTATTCCGACAAGCTGATAATGCACGGTCTTCAGGCCGACCTCGGCGTAAGGTTCCACAAGAATTTCCGCTCCAGCAAGGACACTCTCCGCGATGCGTTCAGGATATCGCTTGGAGCATTTCTCTCGTGCGACAGCAAGCTGAAGTGCAAAAACGAGATGTTCATCAACTCGTATCACTACACCGCCAGCACATACAACAAGATATCGTATAATTCGTATTCCGATACTCTGGTGTGCGATACCATACATTACGACCGCATGACACTGCCCGGCGGATTCGGCCTGGGCGCCTCGGTGGAGTTTATGGAGAGGCTCATCGTGAATGCCGACTACAAGTATTACGACTGGAGCAAGCTGAAGCTCCCAGGACACTCCGAGACCTCCGATATGAAGGAGAGCAAGCAGATGTCGATGGGTATGCAGTATGTTTACGACAGATTTTCTTCAAGATTCTTCAGAACTATCAACTATAGAGTAGGAATATACAAGAACGAGACCTATCTGAAGCTCAACGGCCAGAATATCAGCGACCGCGGATTCTCGGTGGGTCTGGGCCTGCCCATCAGCTCGCTGATACTCAATGTGGGCGCCAACTGGGGCAAGCGCGGCACTACGGAACACAATTTGTATAAGGAGAAGTACTTCCTCCTGAATTTCAGCGTTACATCCCACGATGTGTGGTTTGTAAAACGTAAGTTCATGTAGTGGCATTTTTTTTGATTTTAGCTATTACAATTAATAATATATACAATAATTTAAACAAATAAAATATTATGAACAAGTTACAATTAACCAAGATTGCATTTGGCCTGGCAGCAGTGCTCTTTGCAGGAGGAGCATCAGCTCAGACTGCCGACGAGGTTGTAAAGGCCAAATTCCCCGAGACCACCGGCGACCTGGCCATCTCGGAGAACACACAGTACAATAAGGCACTCAAGGACCGCTACCGCGAGCTCTATTACAAGATGAGCACAGGTATCTCGGAGATAGAGAAGGTGGAGGCCATAGGAGCAGCTAATGAGGTTCCTGACCTCGAGGTTTTTGATGCCAAGACTCTCAAGGATATGCAGAAATCGGGCGCTCTCAACGACCTCAAATCGTCTATTCTCCAGGAGCAGCGCAAGATCACAAAGCTCATGCGCGACGAGAAGTACGGCGCCGACTCGGCTTTCTGTATCCGCTACCTCTCTATGTTTACCGAGTACATGAAGCAGCAGGCCCTCGACGACGCCTACCCTTCATGGTCGG
>JAZUEG010000172.1:0-2467 GCA_045640025.1 Bacteroidales bacterium | reverse complement strand
CCACCTTCTTCTGATCATTCAGATACTTGATTTCCTCATCAACAAGTCCCTCGTTGAACTTCTTCTCGGAATCTGAGAAATTCTTGAGCTCACTTGCATGCTCACGCTCATTAATCTCGTTGTCATGCTTGTCCTCTTCCTGGAGATTGAGGTATTTCTGATAATACTCAAGAGCCTTCTCGAATTCATTTTTGCCACGGAGAATATCGTTGTACTGCTTGTAGGCATCCTCCATTACACTCCTGACGCCCGAAAGCTCGGCATTCTGAACTGCAATATTCTGGAAATGGTCGGCATTGTGATAGTCGCCGTCTATAAAATAGATGTGGGCCAAAAGCGATGCCGCGCGTGATGCCTCCTCATAGTTGGAATATTTCTCATGAAGCTCAATAGCATTAGTGAGCGATGAATAAGCATCATCACTATTGCCAAGGTTGTATTGACACAATCCTATATTATTATAAGTATTGGCCAGCAGATAATTTGACTCACGCTCATTGGTGAAATACTGAGGATCAGAATTCTTCAACCTCTCATAATACTTGAGAGCCTCCTCATAATCCTTTACGCATACACAGGCAAAGGCAAGATTATTGAGCGCATTGAGCTGTTCCTTGATATTGTCGCGACGGCAAACAGAATCATAGAAAGCCAAATTGTTGTCGTAGAGCTTCTGGTAATCACGCTTTGCGAGATAGATATCAGAGATACGCTGATATGTGTTCTTGGCATTGTCCCAGTCGCGGTTTTTGATGCGGTTGTCGCGGAGCTCAAGATAATAATTCAGCGAGTTGTCGTAATCCATCTTCTTGTAATAGCAGGATGCGAGTTTCTCCTTCACATCCAAAGCCTTGTCGTTGAGGCCGAGTTCATTGTATTCGGTAAGTGCCTCGTTGAGGTTGTCGATGGCTCGGTCGTAATGATCGTGGCTCTGATAGATGAGACCTATCTTGGTTACGAGGTCGGCATCTTTCTCACGGTATTTGCGTATCTTTTCAGGATTTGTTTCGTTGAGACGCATTCTGTCGAGTACCTTCCTGGCCGAAAGATAGTTCTTGATAGTCTCCACAGACTTGGTAAGAAGTATGTTGTTGTCGGCCATGAAGAGGTAGCACTCAAGCTCCCGGTCCATATTGCCGATGATCTTGTAGTTGAATGCCGCATTTCTGGCAGCCTCTATCGCATTATTGAAATCGGGAACCAGAATATACCTGTGAGCCAACTCATAGTAATGATTGGCCAAAGAGGTATTGTTGGTATCCTTGTCGATAATGTTCTTAAGGCTGTCACATAGACGTACATTCCTATCCTTTGCCTGACCGAAGGTGAGGCAAGGAGCTGCAGCCAAAACTACCAGCAGGATAAAAATCCGACTATATGTTAATAATCTTACCATCAAAAATAAATTCTTGTTTTCCTAAGTACAAATTGAGTTCCAAAAATAAATATTTTTCTCAAATTCCTTAAAATTGATACGATATGCCAAACCTGAACGACCTCAAGTATTGAGGGTTGTAAGGCAGGTCTACGTCCATATTCTTAACGTCGATACCGCCGTAGAGAGCGTTTGTGACATTAGTAACCTTGAACATCAGCGACAGATGGTCAGAATTTGGAATTCTGCCTGTCAGTGTCAGATCAAGATTATAGTAGCTTGGAGCCACAAAATATGGATTGTCGGTAGACTGATAATACATACGGTGGAACTTGGTACAGTATACATTATCTATCCTCATGTGGAAAAACTTCTTGTCGGTCTTGCCCAAAAAGTCGAAATCCACCGACAGCTGCGCCAATGTCTTCGGAGTATGGCGGATGTAATCCACCTCGTTGAAAACCTCAGCTGTAGGGTCGTTGTTGCTCAAATGCTCCACACCCTTGTTTAGATTCAGCGAGCCTGATACGCCAAGATGTATCGGCTTCCATATATCGTCGAAAACACCTATCACCATAAGACCCAAGAGCTTGGTAGACATACCGGACTCATTCTTGTAAGCACGGGTCCAGGTACGGCCCTTTGTTGTGCTGAAGAGGTCGGTAACGCCCACAAAGAACGGTACAGGATATACAGCAGGATCCAGCTTAACCCAAGCTCTTACGAGAGGGTCCTTCACTGTATTGGAGAATCCTACCACCTCGAAATAGCGGCGCTTCTCCCCTTTCAGGTAATATCTGAGAGCCAACTCATTAGACCATATATCCTCGGCCTTGATATTCTCCATATCAGATGGCACATGGTGAACAGCAACAGTAAGAGGAACTCCCGGCACCTGGTTTGGCATGGCAACGCCCACACAGTAGAATATCTGCGCCGGCGATGGCGTCTTGTATGCCCAGCCCGACGATGCGCGCACAGTTACACGGCTGTCATCTGTCACCTTATATAATGCAGCCACGCGAGGGTTCCACGAGTTGCTGTAATTCTTGTTGAATGAATTGTAGTCGTATCGGGTACCGGCCGACAGTG
>JAZUEG010000171.1:0-3580 GCA_045640025.1 Bacteroidales bacterium | reverse complement strand
AGCGCTTTGATTTACGGAATCCGTAACTATATGGCTCAGTGCGGTTTGAAACACGTTGTAATCGGTGCGTCAGGCGGTGTTGACTCAACTCTTGCCGCCGCTCTATATGCCGAGGCTATCGGTAAAGAAAACTTGCTTTTGGTGAATATGCCGACAAGATTCAACACCAAGACCACAATAGGAATCGCCGAGAAACTTGCCAAGAATATCGGCTGTTATTATACCTCGGTTCCAATCGGACCAAGCGCCGAACTCACTGCAAGTCAGATTAATGGACTTAAGGCTTTGTCAGCTGATGGCCGTGAATTGGAACTTCAGCTCTCTTCGTTCAACATGGAGAATGTTCAGGCCCGCGACCGTGGCGGAAGAGTTTTGGCCGCCATCTCATCGGCATGGGGTGGAGTTTTCACCAACAACGGAAACAAGACCGAGCAGACAGTCGGTTACGCTACTCTCTACGGCGACGTTGCGGGATTTTTCGCTGTTATCGGCGACCTCTGGAAAAACACCGTTTACGATCTCTGCCGTTATATCAACGAGAAGAGCGACCACGAGATTGTTCCCGTGGAGGTTCTCACATTGAAGCCATCAGCTGAACTCTCTGACAACCAGAATCCCGAGGAGGGCAAGGGCGATCCGCTGGTTTATCCTTATCACGACAGACTTTTGGAGGCCATGCAACAGTGGTGGAACCGCGCTCCCCTCCACGAGATTCTCCAGCATTATCTCGACGGCGACCTCGCCAATTACCTCAATCAGGGCAAGCAGACCGAGCTCACCGAGGAACTCATCAAGGAGATTCTACCCGATGCCAAGACTTTCTGCGCCGACCTCGAAAGATGGTACAAGCTCTTCAAGGGAATGGGCGTGGCAAAGAGGATTCAGGCGCCACCGATAATGGCCGTTACCCGCAGAGCCTACGGTTTCGATTTCCGCGAGGCCGCAATAGGACCATATTTCAGCAGAAAATATCTGGAACTTAAGGAGAAGGCGATAAACGGATAAAATACAATTGATAATTGGAAAGGCAAATTTTTTTTTGCCTTTCCAGTTATTGTTTATATATTTGCAATGTAATCAAAATATCAATAATATGGAAACAATGACTTTAAATTTTGATTTGCCTAAAGAGACATTGATAAATACCGAAGAGATCAAAAATTTGGTTAATGATTTTGTTCAGAAACTGATTAACATTCAGTTACGGAATCGTCATGAGGAAAAAACAAAAAAATCAACAGCAGAATTCAGAAAACTTCGTGGTATAATGAAATCTGATTCTTCCTACAAAGATATGGTTGCCGAGGCATTAATAGAAAAATATGGATTATGAAGATATTTTTTGACACATGCACTCTGGCTGAATTTCTTTGCGATAGAATTCAAGCCGATTATGTAAATCGTATTTTAGAATGGGTCGATAAGACAAAAACCATATCTGTAATATCTCCAGCTTCCTTTTATACATTGTCGTATGTAATAGAAGTTCATTACAAAAAAAATGGTTACGATAAAGATAAGAGAGTTAAGGAATTGCGATCTACATTCAATGCAATTTTGTCTTCTTTTGAATTATCGGAGACAAATGAGACTATAATCAAATCAGGTACAAATAATCTTTTGTTTACTGACTTGGAAGATAGTTTTCAATATGAATCCGCGGTTAAATATGGATGTGATGTCTTGCTGACTATCAACATTTCTGATTTCGAAAACAGTGATAAATCTAAAATCGAAATTATTACTCCGATCGATTTCGTTAAAAAATATTTATAAAATTTATTACTAATTTAATATTTATCCCTATGAAAAAGTTAAATTCTTTAATGTTCTCAGCATTCTTGATGGTGCTGTTTGCAAGCATTTCGTTCACCTCCTGCAACAAGGACGATGACGATGAAGATGGTTTGTTTTCTATCGAAAACAAGTATTGGGCTTTTGATGAAGAAGGTAGTGTAATCAAGTTCCAGAATGGTCTCGTTTACAGCTACTTCCAATTCGAAAACAAGGCAATTGTCTTCAATATTCCCGATATGGATTTGTCGGGTCCTGTTGGCACTTACAAAATCGAGGGCAACAAACTTACTTTGACAGTCGACAATGAAACCTCGGAGTCCACTATCGAATCTTGCGACAGCAAAAAGCTCGTGCTTGTGAGTCCTGAGGGCTTAAAACTTACCATCAAAGCTCAGGATTTAAAGGAAGTTAAGCTCACCGACCTCTCTGAAGAAGAATATCTCAAGTTGATGGAGATAATCGGCGCACTCGGCGATGAGGAAGGCGATGAGGAGTGATTTTCGTAGATTTTTGTTTGCAGGTACAGCACCTTTTTTTATTTTTGCATTGCAGCTAATGGCGAGTAAAATATCTTGCCATTAGCTGGCAAAACTAAAAATATAAATCACCCAAAATCATGTCATCAGAAGTATATTTCACTAATCTCCGCGCCAATCCTACCTGCAACCTGCTGCAGAAACTGGAGAGGATGGTAAAGCGCGCGGGCATCGAGAAAATCGATTTCAAGGATAAGTTTGTTGCTATCAAGATACATTTCGGTGAGTTTGGAAACGTGGCCTACGTGCGTCCAAACTATGCCGCCGTTATCGTGAAAATCGTGAAGGAATTGGGCGGAAAGCCTTTCCTGACCGACAGCAACACCTTATATAAAGGCAGTCGCGACAATGCCGTTGACCATATCCACACCGCAATGCTTAACGGTTTCAATCCCATTGCCGTGGGTTGCGACGTGATAATCGCCGACGGTCTGCGCGGAAAGGACGAGCGCGCTATTGATATTCAGGGAAAATTCAGCCCCAAGCCTCTTATCGGCGCCGCCATTGCCGACGCTGATATTGTATTGAGCATCAATCATTTCAAGGGTCACGAGATGGCAGGTTTTGGCGGTGCGCTCAAGAATCTCGGAATGGGTTCGGGAAGCGTGGCTGGCAAACAGGATCAGCACTCGTCGGCACAGCCAAAAATCACTCTGGAGAAATGTATCGGCTGCAAGATTTGCGAGAAAAACTGCAATCACGGAGCCGTGAAAGTGATTGATAAGAAGGCTGTTATCGATTACGAGAAATGTCTTGGATGCGGTCAGTGCGTGGCTGTCTGCAAGAACGAGGCCGCCGAGATGAGCAGTCAGGAATCGGGTCAGATCCTTAATTACAAGATCGATGAGTACGCAAAGGCCGTCTTGAAGGACAAGCCTAATTTCCATATCTCGTTCATCATGAACGTGAGCCCCGAATGCGACTGCTGGGGGCACAACGATCAGGCGATCATTCCCGACCTCGGAATCGCGTGCAGTTTCGATCCCGTGGCCCTCGACCAGGCTTGCGTAGATCTCGTGAACGCCGCTCCAAAGCTCTCAGGATCAATCCTTGACGACAAGCAGAAGGTTTATTCCGTGGAGTGCAAGAAGAGCATGATTGTGGAGCGCGACGGCGACAAGTTCCACATTCTCCACCCAAACACCAGCTGGCAGTCTGGCCTCCGCTACGCCGAGGAAATCGGGTTAGGGACAAGGGAATATCAGCTGATTAGGTTATAATTACGAGATCCGAATTACGAATTACGA
>JAZUEG010000170.1:0-3929 GCA_045640025.1 Bacteroidales bacterium | reverse complement strand
CAAAGAAAACCAAAAGAAAACTAAGTTTGTAGAATTTCAAAGAATGGAACGTCCTTGGGAAGTTGAAAATGCCGCGTAAAAAAAACAAGAGGCTGTCTCGCTTTTGGGACAGCCTCTTTACTACAAACATTTTCGCATCAGTGATGCGAAAATTCATGATTGCAATTCCATCCTGCTACGGGCTCTCTGTATTGCAAGCTGAAGTTTCTTTTCAAGCAGCTGTTTGTCAGGAAGTTTGGTCACATACTCAGCCACACGGATATTACTATCAGCAAGGTGCATAAGCTCCACATGCTCCTCATTCTTGTCGGAACATAGTATCAAACCAATGGGATCGTTCTCTCCCTCCACCTTATCATATGTCTTCAGCCAATTAAGGTAAAGTTCCATCTGTCCCTTGTCGGCCGCCTTGAAAGCACCGAGTTTCAGATCTATCGCGACAAGGCATTTCAACCTCCTATGGAAGAAGAGCAAATCGATATAATAATCCTCATTATCAATTGTGATACGCTTCTGACGAGCCATAAAAGCAAAATCACTGCCCATCTCCACAATAAAAGACTGCAACTCTGCCAATATCGCACTCTCCAAGTCCTTCTCGGAATATGAATCATGAAGGCCAAGGAAACTGAGCACATAAGGGTCCCTGAAGGCGAGATCTGGAGTCATCTTTTGCGAGGACTCAAGCTGCTTCAGCTCGTTCTCAATAGTTTGTTCAGGCAGTTTGCTGATGGCAGTACGCTCATAGAGCATGGAATCGATGCGCTCACGTAAGGTTCGCACACTCCAATGCTCAATGATAATCATTTGCTCATAAAATTTTCGTTTTAAGGGATCATCAATAGCCACCAACAGAGTAAAATGAGTCCATGTGAATTTTCGCATCAGTGATGCGAAAATTTCAAAGTCCTGATATACAGAGGATAAACGAATCATACGATAAATATTCTTCTCAGAAAAAGTATTATCTCCATAATCCTCGGCAAGCCGCTGAGACAATTCTTTAACCACCCGCCTTCCATAGTCGGCACGGGAGCTGTTGAGTATCTCAGTATTAATCTTGTTGCCTATGTGCCAGTACATCTCAGTAAGGGCCACATTCACCGACAAGGCCACCTGAGATTTGGCTCTATCAATTACCTGACGGATATCGGTGTATAATGATTGTTTCAATTCTGACATAACTACACGATTTAATATTGATGCAAATATACTATTTTGCATCAACAAATAACCACCCAAATAAAATAAAACGATATTTTTGCAAATAATTCCCAAAATCTTTCTTATATTTGCAAGTTGAAAAATGTATATAGATATGAAAAAAATACTTACACTCATAGCATTGCTGCTTCTGTGTCAGCTCACAATGGCTCAGAAGGGCAAGAAAGGCAAGTCAGCTGATGGCAAGGACAATAAAACCGAGGCTATCAGCTGCAATGAAAACGCTGCACAGCAAAATACTAAAAACACCATGATACTATTAGAAACCACTTTGGGTAACATCAAGATTGAACTCTACAATGATACCCCAGTACACAGCAACAATTTCGTAAAATTAGTAAAGGAAGGCTTCTACGACGGACTCCTCTTCCACCGCGTAATCGAGGGCTTCATGATTCAGGGCGGCGACCCCAACTCAAGAGACGCCGCTGCAGGCGCAAGACTCGGCTCAGGCGGCCCAGGCTACACTTTGCCAGCTGAAATCATCCCTAACCACTTCCACAAGCGTGGCGCAATTGCCGCCGCACGCACAGGCGACCAGGGTAACCCAATGCGCCGCAGCTCAGGCTCACAGTTCTACATCGTTCACGGTACAGTAACTCCTGCTGAGCAGCTGCAGGCATACGCAAGATATGGTTTCGAGTTCTCTGAGGAGCAGATAGAGGCATACTCTACAATAGGTGGCGCTGCTACTCTCGACGCTCAGTACACAGTATTCGGCGAGGTTGTAGAGGGTATGGACATCGTAGATCAGATTGCAACAGCCGAAAAGAATGGCGCCGACCGTCCAAAGACCGACATCAAGATCGTAAAGGCATCTGTTATAGAATAATTTCAAGTAATTGAAGTAACGGAAGTAATTGAAGTAATAGAACAGCTTCAGTTACTTCAATCACTTCAATCACTTCAATCACTTATTATAGTTATGATTGAGAAAATTAAAGAATTCATCGAGGAAGTAGAGAAGTTTCAGGCTGATACCAAGGAGAAGGCCGAGGAGCTCCGCTTGAAATTCCTCTCAAAGAAGGGTATCCTCAACGATATTTTCGCTGAGTTCAAGAAGGTGGAGCCAGCCCAGAAAAAGGAGTATGGCCAGAAGATCAACTCCCTGAAGCAGGCCGTAGAAAACAAGTTGAAGGAGGCTCAGGAGAAATTTGAGGACGAGGCCCAGAAGCCAAACGACCTCGACATCACTCTCCCTGGTCCCAACTACAATCTCGGCAGCCACCACCCTATCACAATGGTTAAGAACGAGATTATCGAGATATTCTCACGCCTGGGCTTCACAGTGGCCGAGGGTCAGGAGATAGAGGACGATTACCACAACTTCACCGCCCTCAACTTCCCACCAGAGCATCCAGCTCGCGATATGCAGGATACTTTCTTCGTGGAGACCAATCCCGACCTCCTGCTCCGCACACACACATCAGGCGGTCAGGTTCGCGTAATGGAGAAGCAGCAGCCTCCTATCCGCGTTCTCGTGCCAGGCCGTGTATTCCGCAACGAGGCAGTATCAGCCCGCTCACACTGTATTTTCCACCAGGTGGAGGGTTTGTATATCGATAAGAACGTATCTTTTGCCGACCTGAAGCAGACTCTCATGTATTTTGCCAAGGAGTTCTACGGCGAGAAGACCGAGATCCGTCTCCGTCCTTCTTACTTCCCATTCACCGAGCCATCGGCCGAGATGGACGTAAGCTGCTCTATCTGCGGCGGCAAGGGCTGTGCGATATGCAAGGGCACAGGCTGGCTGGAGGTTCTCGGCTGCGGAATGGTACACCCCAACGTGCTCCGCAACTGCGGTATCGACCCTGAGGTTTACTCAGGATTCGCATTCGGTATGGGTATCGAGCGTACAGCAATGCTCCGCTACGGCGTAACCGACATCCGCATGTTCTTCGAGAACGATATGAAGTTCTTATCACGCTTTAAATATTAGTTATAATTACGAATTACGAATGCTCTACATACATAAGCATTTGTAATCTGTATTTTGTAATTCGTAATATTAATAAAACAATAACCGAATTCACGAATCAATAATTGAGCATCAATTCGTAATTCGTAATTCGTAATTCGTAATTAACAAAAATGAATTTTATCGACGATCTTAAATGGCGCGGCATGATCCAGGATATGATGCCTGGCACAGAAGAGCAGCTCGCCAAGGAGATGACCACAGCATACGTAGGTATCGACCCTACAGCTGACTCACTGCATATCGGTCACCTCGTATCTATCATGATATTGAAGCATTTCCAGATGGCCGGCCACAAGCCAATAGCCCTCGTAGGCGGTGCCACAGGTATGGTGGGCGACCCATCGGGAAAATCAGCCGAGCGCAACCTCCTCAACGAGGAAACACTCAACCACAACAAGGCCTGCATAAAGGCCCAGCTGGCAAAGTTCCTCGATTTTGAGAGCAACGCACCCAACAAGGCTGTACTCGTGGACAACTACGACTGGATGAAGGACTTCTCTTTCATCAACTTTATCCGCGACATCGGCAAGCACATCACCGTAAACTACATGATGGCAAAGGACTCAGTAAAGAAGCGTTTCTCTTCTGAGTCAAGAGAAGGCATGAGCTTCACAGAGTTCTCTTACCAGCTGATGCAGGGTTACGACTTCTACTATCTCCGCAAAAACATGAACTGCAAGCTCCAGATGGGTGGTGCAGATCAGTGGGGAAACATCACAACTGG
>JAZUEG010000169.1:0-4204 GCA_045640025.1 Bacteroidales bacterium | reverse complement strand
CATCGTACTCATCGCAAACGTACTGGTAGAGAACAGCGCATGGAGAAGCCTCACCCTTAGGATCGCCATCCCATGAGCGGATGATGGTAGCGAGAGCTACAGTACCCTCAGCGTTGGTTGTGAGTACAAACTCGCGACGGTCCTTCTCCTGGATAGACTCATTGATAGAGTAGAACTGGTTGATAGGCATGTGAACGTAGCCGTTGTCGCCGATTGCCACCTTGCCGATAGAGATCTTGATGTACTGGTTGGCGAGATCGAGACCAGTGTTGTTGGTAATCTGCTCAGCAGCACCGTCTTCGTACTGGTAAACCTCGTCGATAACCTCGTATGTGAAAGGAGCATAGTATGTGCCCTTGCCGAGAGGGTGACCCTCAAACTCGTTGGTAAGGGTATCGCAAACGGTCTCGTCCTCTACTACGAACTTAACCTTGTTTGTTACAAAGTCGAAAGAGATAGAAGCGTGCTCACCGAAGTCACCGCCCTTCTGCCATGAACTTGCGTAGCTGCCTGCGCATGCCCACCATGTGCCGCCGTAGAATCCTACGCCACCGGTTGTGGCACCTGACTTGAAGTAGTTGAAGTCGCCATTGTAGAAGTCGTCGATTCTCCATGTGCGGGTAAACTTGCCGTTCTCGTCGCCATTAGCTGCCTCGTATACTGCCTTACCACCGGTGAGGGCCTTGAGGATAGCCGAGCTGTCGAGGAACGAGAGGTCTGTAGCTGTGATGGTTACAGTGAACTCATCAGAAGATACCGACTTGCCTGACTCGTAGATATTGAATGTCATCTTGTATTCGCCTGCTACAGGAAGGTCGATCTTAACCTTGCCATCTACCAAGTTGTACTCTACACCCTGGTAAAGAACGTACATCTTGCCGTATGTGAGAGCGGTAGAGATAGTGGCCGAGTTGCCATCTACTGCTACGTTGAAGTCTGTTCCCTCTACAGGTTTCTTGAGGTCGCCGGTAGTTACGCTTGGACCGTTGTTGTCGTCCTCGTCGTCTCCACAAGATGTGAAGCCGAACATTGTTGAGCCACAGAGCATTGCTGCGAGTGCCCAATACATTGGTTTTCTCATAATTTTAGAAATTTAATTGGATTAATTATTAGTATTTATTCACTTAATGTTTTAGCGCTAATCAAATAACAGACCGAATGTTCCATCCTGTTATTTGAAGTCCAAAGTTAAGTAATTACTAATGAATATCAAAATTTTTAATGTTAAATTTTGATATTCATTAGTAAAAAAATTACTTCCAGCCTTCGTTCTGCTCAAGTACGCCACCAGAGATTGTGATCTGGTTGAGAGGAATTGGGCAGAGGCCCTTGTGCTTGAGGAAGTTGCTGACATCGTATGTCATTGTCTTGGCTACCTTGCCGGAATATACAACCTCGCCCTCGATATCTGCGAAGCACTTGCTTGCGTATGCGAAATTGCCCTTGATGCCGTCGTAGCGGAGCATGTCCCACCAGCGGAGACCCTCGAAACAGAGCTCATGCTTGCGCTCGTTGAAGAGTGCGTCCTTGCTGTATGAGCCTATCTTGCCGAGACCTGCGCGCTCGCGTACTGCGTTTATTCCATCTACGCTCTCGTTGAGCTCCGACTGCATGAGGAGTACGTCGGCATAGCGGATAATCACATAGTCCTGTGGGTTGCCTATCATGAAGTCGGTGTCAGGATTTGATACCACGCAGCCTGCCTTTGAAGGATCGTCCTGGTCGCCGAGGATCATGTACTTCTTTATGCAGTAGCCGGTGTATTCCTGAGTGTCGGCACCGTAGTCGTCGCCTGTTACATTGCCGCCCAGCTCCTTGGCTATATCCACGATGGAAGCCTCCTTGCGGAGGTCGCCTGATTCGAATGTTGATGCGAATTTAGCTGATACGGTATTGATGCCCCAGCCGCCGAAGTAGCCGTACTTCTGCATGTTTTTGGTAGCTGAACCGCTGGTACGTACCGATATGTTGCAGATCCAGTTGGCCGACTCGCAGTTGCCGTTGTAGTTGCCGAGCTCGGTGTGACGGATAGAGAAGATGAACTCGTTGTTGGTTTCGCCGGCGTAAGAGTAATCGTTGCCTGCCGAGTGAGCGTCCTGGAATTTCTTGCCTTCAGCCACAGCCTTGTATCTTGCAGATGATGGCCAGAGCTGGAATGGGTTCTTCTGAAGCGCGAACTTGCCGGAGTTTACGATATCGTCGATTGCGGCCTTGGCATCTGCCTTTGTGCAGTTGGCCGGCTCCTCGCCGTAATATCCTGTATAGAAGAGGTATGCTCTGCCGAGAAGTGCCTCTGCGGCATACTTGTTGGCGTGTCCGTACTTGGAAGCCGATGCGTCGTCGGAACCATTGGCCGAAGCGAACTTCAGGTCGTCGAAAATCAAATTGTAGATCTCCTTGTAGTTGCTGCAGGCCTTGTTTTCCTGAGATGGAACCTCCAGCAGTACGCACTGGCCGAATGTTCTTACGAGGTGGAGATATGTAAACGCCCTGATGGTCTTGGCCTCGGCGAGGATGCTGTTTTTCTCAGACTCGTCTTTCCATTCTGCCTGGTCGATCTTGGTGATGATGGTGTTTACACGGTTGATTACTATGTAAGCCTGTTTCCAATCTTCCTCCCAGAGGTTTTCTGTGGAGGCGTTGTCCTGAACGAAAGCGTTGATGTTTGGGTATCCGCTGCCATCGGAAGTGCCTGAGCCGCCGAGACATTCGTCAGACATCATCTCTGGACCCATGTACAGGCCGAAACCGTTGGCCTCCATTCTCTGGATGGCATCGTAGGCGCCCACGAGAGCCTCGTTGAACTCGGCGCTCTTTAGGTAGTAGCTCACATCGGTCTTTGATGTGATAGGGCTTGTGCTCAGGAATTCATCGCCGCATCCTGTGGCGAGCAGCGACATAGCCGCGATAGCTACAGCTGATATATATTTTCTTTTGTTATTCTTCATCGTAAAAATCCTCCATTAATTAGAGTTTCAAACTAACACCGAACATGTAGGTACGTGGACGTGGGTAGAAACCGAGGTCGATACCGCTTGAGAAGTTGTCGGTAACACCGTTTGAGATACCGAAACCAACCTCAGGATCCATACCGTCGTAGTTGGTAAATGTGTAAAGGTTCTGTACTGATACGTAGAATCTCATCTGCGAGAATCCCTTTACCTTCATCTGCTTGCAGAGGTCGTAGCCGAGAGTGATGTTGCTGATTCTGAGGAAGTCGCCGTTCTTTACGAAGAGGTCGGAGAACTGATAGTTTTCCTTGGAATCCACAGTTACGCGGGGGATTCTGTTTGAAGTGCCCTCACCGTGCCATCTGTTGAGGATGTCGGTAGAGTAGTTGGCCCATGAGTTGGTAACGTTTCTGTAAGACTGTACAATCTGGTTGCCGGCTACGCCGTTGGCGCTCAGCATGAAATCCCAGGCCTTGTAGTCGCAAGAGAATGTGAAACCGAATGTGAAGTCAGGATTTGGATCGCCGAGGTCAACCTTGTCGTTGTCGTCGATTACGCCGTCCTTGTTCTGATCCACAAACTTAACGTCGCCTGGAGCATCCTTCGACTGGAGGATTCCGTTGCCGTCGGCCTTCCACTGGTTGATTTCAGCTACATTCTGGAAAATGCCGGCTGTCTGATAACCTCTGAAGAAGCCGATGGCGTGGCCCGACTCGCAGCGGTAGAACTCGAGAGAGTTGTCGTAGAGCTGGTTGGTGGCGCCGTGGATGATGCCGTCCTCGGTAGGAATGTCGGTTACGTTGTTCTTGTTGTAAGATCCGTTGAGGTTTACAGAGTAGTTGAACTTGCCCTTGTGGTTCTGGTATGTGAGGGCGAGCTCAATACCGGTGTTGTCCACATTACCGCCATTGATGAATGGAGCGTCGGTACCGGCTGTTGCCACGATAGGAGCTACGATGAGCCAGTCCTTGGTTGACTTCTTGTAGAAGTCGAAGTTTACTGTAAGGGTGTTCTTGAGGAAACGTGCGTCGAAACCTAAGTCGAGCTGCTCAGAGGTCTCCCACTTGAGGTCTGGGTTGGCAAGGCGCTGTGGGTAAGAGCCGTTCTGCTGGGTCTCCTCCTCTCCGAAACCGTATGTTGCGTTGCTGTAGGCGATGGCTGCGAGGTACTGGAAGTCTGATACAGACTGGTTACCTACCTGACCCCATGAACCACGTATCTTCAGGAAGTTGAAGATGTTCTGGTTTTCCATG
>JAZUEG010000168.1:0-4693 GCA_045640025.1 Bacteroidales bacterium | reverse complement strand
ACATGGCTACGATCCGACTTTGTACAAGGTTGTTTACCTTTGTGTCGTCGTCCTTGCCGAGGGTGGCTGGGCTGATGGCGAATGTGTAAGAGATACCGTCGTGAGAGTGCTGGAATGGGAGCTTGGCAACCGAAGAGAGAGCGGCAACAGCGCCCTGAGCGTCGCGGCCGTTCATTGGGTTGGCACCTGGAGCGAATGGAACGCCCTTGGCACGGCCGTCAGGAGTAGCGCCAGTGTTCTTACCGTAAACCACGTTTGAAGTGATTGTGAGGATAGACTGTGTTGGGATGGCGTGACGGTAGGTCTCGTGCTGACGGAGGTACTCCATAAACTTCTCGGTGATCATAAGGGCGAGCTTGTCGGTGAGCTCGTTGTTGTTGCCGAATGGAGCTGGAGTGTGCTCTGTGTCCTCGTTTACGAAGCCTACTGCAATGCCACGCTCGTCGCGCTGAACCTTTACCTTGCCGTACTTGATGGCTGCAAGTGAGTCAGTTACGATAGAGAGACCAGCGATACCGGTAGCACGTGTACGGAGTACGTCGCCATCAATGAGAGACATCTGGTAAGCCTCGTAGTCGTACTTGTCGTGCATATAGTGGATAATCTTGAGAGCGTTTACGTAGGTCTTGGCAAGCCAACGCATCATATTCTCAAACTTATACATAACCTCTTCGTAATCAAGGTACTCAGATGTGATAGGAGCGTAGTCTGGACCAATTTGCTCGCCGCTCATCTCGTCCTTACCGCCGTTGATAGCGTAGAGGAGACACTTGGCGAGGTTGGCTCTTGCGCCGAAGAACTGCATCTGCTTGCCTATCTTCATTGGAGATACGCAGCAGGCGATACCGTAGTCGTCGCCGTAGTCTGGACGCATCAGGTCGTCGTTCTCGTACTGGATGGCCGAGGTCTTGATAGACATCTTGGCGCAGTACTTCTTCCAATTCTCAGGAGCTGATGCAAACCAGAGAACTGTCAGGTTTGGCTCTGGAGCAGGTCCGAGGTTCTCGAGAGTGTGGAGGATACGGTAAGAAGTCTTTGTAACCATAGAGCGGCCGTCAACACCCTGACCACCGATTGACTCGGTTACCCAGATTGGGTCGCCTGAGAAGAGGTCATTGTATTCTGGAGTACGGAGGAATCTTACAATACGGAGCTTGATGATAAGCTGGTCGATGAGCTCCTGAGCCTCCTCCTCTGTGATGACACCGTCCTTGAGGTCCTTCTCGATGAAGATATCGAGGAATGTGCTTACGCGGCCGAGCGACATTGCTGCGCCGTCCTGGTCCTTAACGGCGCCAAGGTAGCCGAAGTAAACGAACTGAACTGCCTCGCGGGCGTTCTTTGCAGGTACTGTTACGTCGAAACCGTAATTTGCACACATCTTGGTGAAGTCCTTGAGAGCTGCAATCTGCTCAGAGGTCTCCTCACGCTTCTGGATGCACTCCTCAGTCATCTCCTGGATATCGAGACGGTCGAGGAAACGCTTCTTCTCCTCAATGAGGTTGTTAACGCCATAAAGGGCGATGCGGCGGTAGTCGCCGATGATACGGCCACGACCGTAAGCATCAGGAAGACCTGTGATGATATGTGCGTGACGGGCGGCGCGGATATCAGCTGTGTAGGCCGAGAACACGCCCTCGTTGTGAGTCTTGCGATATTTTGTGTAGATTTCCTTTGTGGCTGGGTCGAGGCTGTAGCCGTAAGCCTTCAACGCGCTCTCTACCATACGGATACCGCCCTTAGGGAAGATACCGCGCTTGAGTGGAGCATCAGTCTGGAGACCAACGATTACCTCGTTGTCCTTATCGATATAGCCTGCACCGTAAGTGGTGAGGGTCTGTGGGAGTTTCTGCTCTGCATCGTAAACACCCTTCTCGCGCTCTACCTTAAACATCTCCGAGAGCTTGTCCCAGAGAGCCTTAGTCTTGGCGGTTGGGCCTACGAGGAAGCTCTCGTCGCCGTTGTAGGGAGTGTAGTTGTGCTGGATGAAGTCGCGGACATTGATCTCGCGCTTCCACATATAGCCTTCAAAGCTTTCAATACAATTTGATAGTTTCATAACTTTTATTTTGTGTGAACTTTAAACTTTTTTATTTCTTATTGCGTGGCAAAATTACACTTTTTTCCGCATACGTGCAATACCTATTAACTATTATTTTTGTTAAATTATTTACTTAATTTTTGGTACGTATGTTAAGTTATGGTATAGCATCTTACTTCTTCCTCCACGACGGCTTCTTGTTGATGAAATCCATATTGGGTTCTCCAATTTTGCCTCCGTTACACAATTCTGTCAATTCCATTGCAGGAGCGTCAAAATCCTCTTCCACCTCTATTGATGACAACAACCTTGCCATTTCCACCAAATCATAAAGCATTGAGAATTGGGCTGATACAGTATCCTTGTCGTAATTATAGTCAGATTCAGGAACAAAGGTACTGCGGTTGGTCAGGAACATTATCTTGACGCTTCTATTCTCGATAGCAATTGCGAATGAAATACCACCAAGTAAATCGTCAATGGTTTTCAAGACCGGCTTCAGATTGTTGATTTTCCACTCCGACAGAGCCCTAACATCAGATACTCTGACTCTGAAATCAGAAAAATCATCATCCCCAAGAAAATCCTTGCAACTGAATGTGTGCTTGTTTGGCGCGGCCTGGAAACCGTCTTTGTATATCATCATAAAATACCAATTAGTAAGTTTATGACTCTTCATCAATCCCAAACCTGTCTCCAATACTTTAAATATACGACTCTTGCCTTCTGTCCAATATCCAAGAAGTATATCGCTGATATTCAAGTACTGGTTATTGACGAAACACCTATAATTGACAGAGCTTGATCCTTCTTTGACACCATCAATTGAAAAATATATTTTGCAAAATTTACCGCCACAAATCATTCCCTTGTCGGAAACAGACTTAATCTCATCAAAAAGCTTAACAGCCTTGTTTCGTATTTTGGAGCGGATAGATTCAGGAATATTATGCAAAATCACAAAACTACCGCATAAAGCAACAGGGGTAAAAAAAATTGTCGCGAATATATCTCCAACTTTTTTGTAAAATAAAACCGCCAAAAATATAGCCTCTACTATATAGAATATAAACAATGCGTTCCTTATCTTGTCCAATGTCTTTATCAAAGAATCACAGTCATCGAGGAAAGCATCCCGTTTCTCATTCTTTTTCTGGGTGTAATCGTCAGAGGGAATATATTCCACTTTAGGCTTGGGCTCCTCCTTGGGCTTGGGCTCCTCTTGTTGTACAGTATTTTCAGATATCTGAGGCTTAGGTTTAGCTGACTCTACCCTACTGGCAACCTCAGCCTTCCATTCCTCCAGTCCCTGTATAAACACGTCTCGCTCCGAGAATTCCTGACCGCATTTTTGACACTTCCAGGAATTCCTTTTCTCATTATAAATCACCTTAGCCCCGCAATCGGGACATTTGTAGATTGGAGTTTGCATATTAATAATAATTAAATGTGTCTGAAATTCACAAGTCCCATATTGTTGTCATCGATTTCGTAATCACCATTGTAAATCACCTTGGTAACGGAAACAGAATCTTTCATCAAATCTTTCAGATACTTGAGGTTATTATGAAAGTCTGGGTGATAGCTCTGGGCAGATTTCACTTCGTAGGCGGATATAGCAGCACCTTTCTCGATGATTACATCAACCTCGCGCTGAGATTTGTCGCGGTAATAATATATGTTGATAGGCTCTCCATTATGAAACTTCTTCTTCAGAAATTCCACCATAATCATATTCTCGAATATGCTTCCCCTCAATGGATGAGTCTCCAAATCCTGAGCGTTTCTTATTCCTAATAGCCAACATACAAGACCCACGTCATAGAAGAAAATCTTTGGTGTCTTGGTAAGGCGTTTGCCAATATTCTTGAAATAAGGCTGCACCCTGAATGCCGTGTATGAGGTTTCGAGAATGCTCATCCAGTTGTTAACGGTCTGACTGCTGACTCCAATCTCATTGCCAAGTGACGAGGCGTTGAATTCCGTTCCAATCCTTCCCGCTGCCAATGTCACAAACTTTCTGAAATCAGCAAGGTTCTGAACATTTGTGATTCTCCTTACATCGCGCTCTATATATGTCTCGTAATAACTCTCATATACATATTTGGCCTCACGACCGTCGCCCCATACGGCAGGATAAAAACCACGCTGCATCAATTCGTCGGTAGTATAAGCGGACGTATCACCCAACTCATTGAGAGACAGCGGCAACAACCGTTTTACGGCAACTCTTCCTGCAAGGGATTGCGCAATATTTTCCATTAGCAGGAAATCGCTGCTTCCCGACAATACATAATGGCTACTTTTGTCGTCATCCACCTTGGCCTGAATATAACTGAATATCTCGGGAAAATTCTGAGCCTCGTCAATTATAAGGCCATTCTTGTGTTTGTCAAGAAAACCGTCAATATTCTGCTGTATCATATCCAGTGTTGGAATATGCTCCAGGTTTACATATTTGTAGCCAGGGAAAGCAATCTTGCACAATGTAGTTTTGCCAGACTGACGCGGTCCGGTAATTGATATTACTGGAAATTGCTTGCTCAAGCTTATTATTTCGTTTGTTAAATCTCTGTTGTACATAGTATTATAATATAATCGGGCAAAATATAAAATCAGTTTTACAATTTGCACGAAAAAACAAATATTTTT
>JAZUEG010000167.1:0-6341 GCA_045640025.1 Bacteroidales bacterium | reverse complement strand
TCAAAGCCATTGCCGACTATGTGCACCAATTCGGCATGTACCTGCATTTGGACGGTGCGCGCATTTCCAACGCCGCCGTGGCCTTAGGCAAAAGTTTCAAGGAAATGACCGTTGACTGCGGAGTGGATATTATGAGTTTCGGCGGTACCAAAAACGGTATGCTGATGTGCGAAGCCGTTATCGCATTCCGCCCCGAATTGGCAGAGAATCTCAAATACATTCGCAAGCAGAGTGCCCAACTATATTCCAAAATGCGCTACGTCAGCTGCCAACTGCTCCCTTACTTACGTAATGGCATTTGGCAACAGAATGCTGAGAACGCCAACAGAATGGCTCAACTTCTCCGCCAAAAAATTGAGGATGCCGGCTACCACACCTTCACCCAAAAGACACAAGCCAACATTTTACTTTTCAAACTGCCCAAAGAAATCTCCGATAAATTGTTGGAAAACAATTTTTTCTACATCTGGGAAGAGGTCGAAAACGAAGTGCGCTTGGTGACCGCTTGGGATACAACCGAAGAGGATGTAGAGAACTTTGCCAGACAGTTGAGAAATATTTAGTTTCAGATGGGTACACTGAAAGAATAAATATTTTGAGATTCTGTGTGGAAACGCACAAAAACATTTTGAGATTCCACATAAAAATGTGCAAAAACATTTTGAGATTCCGATTTCTTTTGTAATTTTGCAACTCAAAAATCAATTGCTATGTCAGAGACCCCAAGGATATTCAAAAGGAAGATTTATCAGCAAATGCTGGATTGGAAAAACTCCAAGAATGGAAGTACGGCGTTGCTCATAAAAGGAGCGCGGCGCGTGGGAAAATCAACTATAGCACAGCAATTTGCCCAACACGAGTACGACTCCTACATTGTCGTTGATTTCGCCAATGCTCCCAAAGCAGTGTGGGAGGCCGTTGAAAACATTGCAGACCTCGATGATTTCTTTATGAAACTCCAATTCGCCTATAATACGACGCTTGTTCCTCGGAAATCCGTGGTGATTTTTGATGAAATCCAAAAAGCACCACTTGTGCGGCAAGCCATTAAATATATGGTTGCTGATCGTCGTTATGACTTTATTGAGACAGGTTCGTTATTGTCCATCAAGAAAAACGTGAAGAATATAACCATTCCCAGCGAGGAAACTCGTATCACAATGTATCCAATGGATTATGAGGAGTTTAGATGGGCTTTGGGCGATACGGCGACGGTGCCTTTGCTGAAATCGTCATTTGATTTACGTAAAGGTATCGGAGAGCAGACGTGCGCTGATCAAATGCGTAAATTTCGATTATATATGCTGGTAGGGGGAATGCCTCAGGCCGTAAATACTTATTTGGATACCAACAATTTAAGCGAAGTTGATCAAACCAAGCGTGAGATTATTGAACTTTATTCGGATGATTTTCGCAAGATTGATCCGACTGGAAGAGCAGGGCGTTTGTTCCGGGCAATTCCTTCTGAACTTGCAAAAAACAGTTCCCGCTATCAAATATCCAGCGTGCTTGGCAGCTCGTTACAAGCAGAGGGAAAAGAAGAGCTGTTGGAAGATATGGAAGACAGCCTGACCGTGAATTTTGCCTATCACGCCAATGACCCTTCCGTTGGGCTTTCTCTACATTTGGACAAAAGTGCATACAAAATGTTCGTTTGCGATACCGGTTTGTTTATTACGCTTGCTTTTTGGGACAAATCTATTACGGAAAATGTAATCTATCAAAAATTGCTTTCCAATAAACTCAGTGCCGACCTTGGCTATGTTTATGAAAATGTTGTGGCACAAATGCTGAAAGCAGCTGGAAATGAGTTGTTTTACTATACTTGGCCCACGCCAAGCGGCAAACACAACTACGAAGTGGATTTTATTCTTTCGAGAGGCCAAAAACTATGGCCAGTAGAGGTCAAATCGTCAGGATATGCCAACCATAAATCGCTTGATGAGTTTTGCAGAAAATATTCCCAATGGGTTTCAGAAAGAATACTTATATACACAAAGGATTTGCGAAAAGATCAAGAAACATTGCTGCTGCCCGCATTTATGGTGCCTTTCTTGTAATCTACCATCACCCCATCCACGTATCGTGCGCCTCTACGAAAGTCCACTTCCCATCCCGTTTCTCCATAATGCCATAGCCGCCGCTATAGACAATGCGATAGTGGATGACAGCCCTTTGCAACTGCTCATCAAAAACAATACCGTAAGCCTTTGGGTAGGTTTCGTATTGCCAATAACCGCCCCAATGACCGTAGAAGATGTGTGCCTTGCGGTTGATGAAAGCCTCCCGTTTCTTACTTTCACCTATGGAGAAGGCTGGTTGCATGATATCATGTTCTCCCAAATCAACATGCTCGTCCTTTAAAAAGGAAGTCAACATTTTTTCGTATTCGTCCGTAAGATAAACTATTTTTTTGCCTTCAAAAGAGACCGGGGGACGAAAAGTAATGGCGGAATCAATGTTTCTGATTTCTACAGGGATGGACCAGAAACAGGGACTTGTCTCTCGAAAAGGGTTGAAGAATCCACACAGATAATCCGGTTTCCGAAAATCTCTTTCTTTTTGATCGTCGTCCAGTTCCAAATAGTTTTCCAAATCTTCCTTTCCATAATGCTGCTTGTAGTATTCTACTGTTAAGGAATCAAGATCGTGGAATGTATAGATAATATGGTCCGTAACACTGATGTACTCCAACTTCCCTTGAACAATAAAATAGGGATTGTCTTGGTACATCTCTCTATGGTTGAAAGTGGCCATATTGAGTGGCTGATAAAAGGCGGCATAGACTTTGTGCGCTTCAGCCACATATTCGTTAGGAGCATCTTTTTCGTTGGAACCCACAGTCTTCGACCAATTGTCGAAAAAACGTTCCAGTTTTTTATCAGATTTTTTCTGATACGCAGTGTCCAGCAGTGCGGCATTTTGTTGTAGAGACGGAGCATCATCCTTCTGTGCACCGGCAGTCCAAATGCCGGCGAAGAGAAGGAGAGACATCATTGTTATAATGGTTCTATTCATTGTTTGTTATTTTAAGAAATCAGGCATTGTCCATCAATTTATCGTTATTCATTCTCAAAGCACACGCTGCCATCTTGCAAGGACAGCGTATGTCCTTCAAATGTCCACTCCCACGCTGCGAAACGTTCATTTCTAACAGGTTCTTTCCCTACAATATGGGTAAAATAAGCTTTCAAATCTTCGTATAAAGCGGACTTGAAAGAGATTGTTCTCCAAAGTTGAAGAGCCTTAGCAATGTAATAATTGGGTTTATGAAGAGTGATTCTGAATTCATCAACAATAGAATCCTTTCTATCAAAATAATAACACGTTTCCACCACTAAAGAAGTATCAACCAATTTAAAATATCGGATTTTCATATAATCTTCATCAGGTTGCCTTTTGGAATCATAACGTTCTTCTTCATACACATTTTTCAATAAAGTAGAAGGCGTTCCTCCGAGCAGCCTCTCCATGGAATCTACAGTTGAAAGCGCAAGGTTATCCATATTTGCTAACAGAAATTCCACCAGAGGTTTCACATTATCCTTGCCTGAAAATTGCAAGGTGTCCTGATTGTGGATCAGATAGTGAATGGAAATCGTAGTATCTACCATATCTACCAAGCCGTAAGTCCAGGGATCCACTTTGAATTGCATCAGGAATTGGTTTGGAGCAATATTTCTGCCTCTATGGGGATGAGACCAGGAGAAAAAATTGTAGTTTCCGGGTATATCCGTGATTTTAATCAATTTACCGTCCTCTATTGTGGAAATGAAAGTTTTCTCTTTGTTAGTGACAGTCCAAAAATACAATTGACCATCTAAAGAAATCATATTAGAAAAAACAGTGTCATAGATTCTATCCGACCACCCGTAAATTTCAGAGTCGTCTTCTCGGCCCTGAATGAGATATACCGGATCTGCCATCCCAATAGATTTTTCATTTCCACTGGTATAAGAATCTTTTCCTGCAGGATTTAAGATTTGTAATATATCTCCAACATCTTTTACAAAATTGTGTTTCAAGGAATCGACGCAAAGCAACCCTTTGGTAGGATCTTTCCATTGATGCAAACCATGTTTCAAACAGTAATAAATTCCCTGACAAGGTACTATGCGTGTTGAATAACTTTGGAATAAATATTGATTTTGGGAATGCTTGTCAATGAACCAGGTATAAGCCCCCCATTCTCCAAAGTCTTTATAAGCAACCTGATAGTCAGCATCTTCATAAATCACATCTGAGATGTGGTCAGTGGGTTCCCACTTCCACTTGTCATAATTAAAGCGGTAATGTATTTGTTCATATTCCCAATAAGGTTTGATATATAAGGTGTCATTTCGTGCAAACAAGTCAAAATAAGAATCCCCATCAAAATCCGAGGGCATAGGCACTTTTTTTAGGGTTTTGCCATCCAATGAGATACCGAGCAAATGAGTTTTCCGACCTACATTGGTTGTATTTAGTTCGGTTTGCCGAAAACAGCAAAAGTAGAAGTCACGACATTTGGCAGAGCGTTGCATCTCAAATCTGCAGGTAGCGGTAACATAATCATTGGCATCTATCCAAATGGTATCCACCTTCACAGTAAAATTCGGAACATCTGCTTTATTTTGCGCACCGGCAGTCCAAATGCTGGCAAAAAGCAGGAGAGAAAATAAAGGAAGAATGATTTTTTTCATGATATCGTTTCGATAATGCGGGGCAAAGATACTATTTTATCCCAAAGAGAGAGATTGTCTCTATTATTTATAATACTTCTCAATCCCACCATACCCCATAATCAGTTTGTTCTTCTTGGTTTTGCGGATGAAGTTGGCCAGGCGTTTCTGGAACTCCTCGGGGCGGTGGTGTGCTGCATCGATGTAGGCGATGCGGATGCGTTGGTAGGAGGCGGTAAATTGGTTGAAATGCGCCCACGCTTCGGGGTCTTTGCGGATTTTCGACAGGATGTCTTCCGGGAAAACGTAGGGATCTTGGATGATGGGCAGAACAGACGCTCTAATTTTTGGGTGGATGAGTCCCTGTTGCTCGAGCCAGATGAGGCGTTCGATGTTGGGACGAGAGTACGAGCTTCCCTTGCGACGTGGCGTGAAGCGTCGGGTGTTGTGCGTGCTGTCGAGCGTGCCCGCCACCCCGTCAATCCAGCCGAAGCAGAGGGCCTCCTCCACGGCATCGTTGTAGGAGATGCTCTCCTTGCCGGAACTTATCGTGGGGAAGACGAACAGTATTTCCGTCTCCGTCTCGAAGTGTTCGGCGAGCCACTGGCGCCACTCGGCGCGGCTGTTAGTGCGGAAGGTGTTCATAATGATCGTAAAAGTGCCACCAGTTACTTCGCATTTCTTGTTTCATTGATGATTTGGTTGATTTCTTCTAAAGATAAATCTTGTAATCCGGCAGCGGCTGCATCGTTCTGCATATTACGAAATGCTTCCAAAGCCTGTAAGCGAGTTTCCTGCACGGAGGGCATTCGAATCTCGAATGGGATTCTACGTTCACGAACCACTGTCTTCATAAAAATTGTCAAAGCGGCTGTGTTGCTAAGTCCAAACTCATCACACATTTGATCAAACAAATATTTGAGTTGGTTATCCACCCGGAAGGTCATTGTTGTTTGTGACATATTGCTATTGTATTTAAAGTATGCTGCAAAAATACATAAATTTGCAATACAAAAACGAAATTATTCCGTATTTTTGATGTTGAATTGAAAAAAGGATTGCAAGATATATTAATATGAACTTAGGATCTTAGCTATTGCTTCGCGACCAATAAGGTGATTGAGTTCGGCTCCAACTCCATTGTCTGAATAGTATGAATCTGTATCAAGGCTAAATAATGCGATACAGTCCTTTCCTCGTTTAGATTCTTTGTAAAGTTTCCATAGTTGTTTATTCATAGTTGATGTTTTTTGGGATTTATATACCTGTGGGCCGTGTTATTGTCCATTTGATATTGAGTTATTTCGTTATGCAACTCCTAAAGGGATTGTACCAGCAACAGCTAACGTGATTACCGTGATTTCCTGCGGCACGCCTATCCGAAATGGCACGGTGCAGCCGATGCCCGTGTTGACGTAGAGCGACTGGCTGCCTTCGGTGTAAAGTCCGTCGCTGTCGGGATAAATCCAGCGGGCGGGTGTCCAGCCGAAAATGCGGAACTGCGCCGCGTGGGTGTGGCCCGAGAGCGTCAGCGGGATGTCTGTGCCGAGCACCTCGCCGCGCCAGTGCGTGGGGTCGTGCGTGAGCAGTACGCGGAATCCGCCCGTGCCGCTCAGCGCCTGCGCCAAGCCGCCACGCTTGATGGGACTGATGCCGTTGCCTCCGCAACTCTGATTTTCA
>JAZUEG010000166.1:0-5256 GCA_045640025.1 Bacteroidales bacterium | reverse complement strand
TTCAACATTTCAACATTTCAACATTTCAATCATTTCAACATTTCAACATTTCAATCACTTCACCATTTTGTTCCTATCGACCAGCTGGCAGATGGCGTTTACCGACAGATGAGAGTGCAGCTGATCGGCCGGTGTGTTTTTGCAGTAGTCGATGAGCTGTGCAACTGATGTCTTGGCCACGTGGAGCCTTGTGTCTGATGCGGCGTAGTAGATGAATACTGTGCCGTCGTCGTCCTTGATCCATCCGTTGCAGAATACCACATTGCTTACGTCGCCTATGCGCTCGCTCTTCTGCGGCGCGAGGAAATATCCGCCCGGTGTGTAGATTACCTTGCTTGGATCGTCCTTGGCTGTCATAAACATATAGAGAACGTAGCGGAGACCTGCGGCGGTGTTCCTTACACCGTGGGCCAGGCAGAGCCAGCCTTCGTCGGTCTCGATGGGAGGAGGACACATTCCGTTCTTCACCTCCTTGATAGTGTGATAGATCTTGTTGTCGAGGATGGGCTCCTCGTGGATCTCGGCGTGGCACATATCGTCGCAGAGTCCGAAACCGATTCCTCCGCCAGAGCCTACGCTTATGAAACCGTCCTGTGGACGTGTGTACAGAGCGTATTTGCCGTTCACAAACTTGGGATGGAGCACCACATTGCGCTGCTGTCCGCTGTGCGAGATCAGGTCGTCGAGACGCTCCCAGTTTACGAGGTCCTTGGTTCTTGCTATGCCCGCATTGGCTACTGCCATCGAAGTATCGCCTGCCGGAGCGTTGGGATCCTTGCGCTCGGTACAGAATATACCGTAGATCCAGCCGTCCTCATGAGCGGTAAGTCGCATGTCGTAGACATTGGTGTCAGGGTCGGCTGTCTGCGGAAGCTGTATAGGCTTCTCCCAGAAACGGAAGTTGTCGACACCGTTTGGCGATTCGGCCACGGCGAAGAACGACTTTCTATCGGCTCCCTCTACTCTTACCACTACGATATATTTGCCGTTGAACTTGATGGCGCCGGAGTTGAACGTGGCGTTCACCATGATTCTCTCCATCAGGAAAGGATTGGTAGCCTCGTTGAGATCGTAGCGCCACTCCAGCGGAGCGTGCGCCGCTGTCACCACCGGATTCTTGTAACGCTCGTAGATGCCGTTGGAGAGTTCCTCTGGCTCGTTGGGCATTGTGATGAGTGCCTCGTGAGCGTTTCTCAGTTTCTCAAGTCTTTCAGTAAACTTTGTCATGTTTTTAGCAATTGTTTATCTATCTTAAGTAATAAAGTGTAAACAAAAAAAATTGAGTCAAAAGTCCGATTTTAGGTTGCAAAAAGGGGATGGTTCCCACCATGCCCATTACAATAATAATACTGTAAAAAAACTACAATCA
This sequence comes from Bacteroidales bacterium, assembly GCA_045640025.1. Classification (GTDB taxonomy): domain Bacteria; phylum Bacteroidota; class Bacteroidia; order Bacteroidales; family UBA3824; genus UBA3824. The sequence goes on along the minus strand of JAZUEG010000166.1, from coordinate 3,887 downwards.
AATATAATAACACTAGAATAAATTTCAAGTATGAATGAGTTGGGTCCTTAGTTTGCCTTTCAGCATTACGAAGATACAGCAGACTGCGCAAATGTTTTTTCAACATTGTAGCAAAGATTTTCAATTTTGTAATAAATGACATTCGAAATTGTAACATTTTCCATTAAATTTTGTAACAATTCGCTCGTAATAATCTGAGCCTCAAATATTAGCACATTTTTTAAAAAACCTTAAAATTGTATCAAAAACACCATAAAATTTAACCTTTTACTTACGATTTACAAACATTTTTTGAAACAAATTTTGAAATCTGAAATACTTTTAGCATCTTTGCTATGCCAAAACTACAGCACCAAGCATAGACAATACACTGGAATAATGAAATTACAAGACGTTTTAATATTAATAATACTAATAGGAATAATAGTCTGCGGCGCATCAGCTGACAGCCATTCGCAGACCGCGCAGGAGAGCGAACATCCCACAAGGCTGGAGTTCTCGGCCTACAACGCAAGGCACGGACTATCCAACAGCCATGTAAACACCATAGGACAAGACAACAAGGGTTTTATATGGGTGGGCACCAACGACGGACTCAACAGATTCGACGGTCTGAGGTTCCATACCTTCCACTATTCGCTGCAGGACAGCACCAGTATCAGCTCCAATACAATATTCGCCATCTTCACCGACAAGAGCGAGCGCACATGGTTCGGCACATTCACCGGGCTGTGCCGCTACGACTATACCATGGGCGAATTTGTGCGCTACAATCTTCCTCCCCAGGCTAACACGCTTCAGCATCCGCCCGTTCGCGCCATCGCACAGACCAATGACGGCGACTTGTGGCTGGCCACATCGGGAGGCGGTCTTGCAAGGCTGGATCCCGAGACCGGCAATGTATCGTATTACAGATACCAGCCCGGGGCCGGGCAGTCGATATGCTCCGACTATCTGCAGGCCATAGCCGTAGACGAGAATGACAGAGTTTGGATAGGCAGCGAAAACAATGGAATATCAATACTGGACCACGCCAACGGAACAATAGAGAACATAAACGCCGAGAGCGGAAAACTGGGCAGCAATGTGGTGGAAACCATCTTCAAGGCCAGGGACGGAAGGGTCTGGATAGGCACTTTTGAGGGAAACGCATCGGTATACACCCCTGCCACCAACTCATTCAAGATTATAAAATTAGCTGAAAGGAATCTAAGTGTATACGGAATATCGGAGGGACACTCGGGCGATATATGGCTGGGCACCCAGGAGCAGGGACTTTTCCACTACTCCGAGAGCGGCATCGACAATTTCTCGATATCCAACAAAAATGCCGGAGGACTCATCAACGACAATATCCACGCCCTATACACCGACCACGACGGTGGCCTGTGGCTGGGAATTTTCCAGGGCGGTGTAAACATGATGAAACCGCGCCCGATATTCAACGACATGGTATCGAATCTGTATCAGCAGCTCAACGGCAAAACCGTATTAGGCATATATCCCGACGGCAACGAAACCATATACGCATGCACCGACGGCGACGGTCTTTTTGTGATAAACAGCAAAAGCGGCGTCACAAGACACTACACCGCAGGACAATCGGGCCTGAGATCCAACACCCTGAGATGCGCCTACAAGGACCACGAAAACCGCATCTGGATAGGCACTTACCTGAAAGGTCTTCAGGAGTTTAACCCCGAAAAAAACACCTTCAGCTGCTATGAAAACATACCGGGCGACAGCACATCGCTGGCCAACAACGATGTAACTTGCATCATAGAAGACCTGCTGGGAAACCTCTGGATAGGCACCAACGGCGGACTCGACATCCTGGACAAGAAAACAGGAAAATTCCGCCATTTCACAAAGAACGACGCCTGCCCCGACAAGTCGATAATAAACAACCACATAACGGGACTCTACGTAGACAGCCACGGATACCTCTGGATAAGCACATTCTGGGGACTATCGCGCATGGACCCAGCCAAGGGAACGGTAAGAAACTACAACATGATGGAAAACGAAAACACATATTACTGTGTAACAGAGGATTCCAAGGGCAGGCTGTGGGCCGGAACAACAATTGGACTTCAGCTGCTAAACCCCGCAGACGGCACTTTCCAGATATTCTCTACCCACGACGGACTGCCATCCAACGTGATAGACGGCATAGTGGAGGATGGCGACGGAAACCTATGGCTGAGCACCAACCAGGGCATCTGCAAGTTCAACTACGACAAGGGAACTTTCCGAAACTTCTACACCGAAGACGGAATAATGTCAAACGAGTTTATGCACAACTCATACGCCATGAGCCAGAGCGGCAAGATATTCCTGGGCAGCGTGGAAGGCATTACAAGCTTCTATCCCAACAAGATAGTATCCAAGAGCAAGCCCCCGAGGCTGGCCATCACCGACCTCCTGATATTCAACAACAGAGTAACTCCCAACGACGAATACGGCATACTCGACAAATCGATAACCGAAACCAGCGAGATAACCCTGAAATGGGAAGACAACTCATTTACAATAATATACAACGCCATCGACTATCTGCAGCCACAGAAAATAAAATACGCCTACAGGATGAGCGGATTCGATTCGCAATGGACATACCACCCATTCAACCTCAACTCGGCATCGTATACCAACCTCAACTCAGGCACATACTATTTCGAGATAAAGGCATCCAACGACGGCGACACATGGAGCAAGCCCATTGTCCTAAAAATAAACATAATAGCCCCATTGTGGCGCAGATGGTGGACCATAATGCTATACATAATCACCGTATTAGCTGGCATATACACCCTCTGGGTATACTACAAGAAAAACCAGGCCGAGAAACAGGAGATAAAGATAGAGAACATCAGACAGCAAAACGACATAAAACTCAACAAGAGCCGCCTGCAATTCTTCACCAACATCTCCCACGAATTCCGCACACCGCTCACCCTGATAATGAGCCCGTTGGAGCAGATGCTGGAATCCGACGAATACACACAGGACACCAAGCGCCAGCTGAACATAATGCACCGCAACGCCGACCGCCTGCTGAAACTCGTAAACCAGATAATGGACATCCGAAAGATCGACAACAACAAGCTCAGGATCAATCCATCACGATGCGACCTCGTGAAATTTCTGCGCGAGATCCACGAGAACTTCCAGCAGCTGGCCATCAAAAACAACATAACATTCACATTTGCATCCCAGCTAAAGGAATACTACGCCTACATAGACACCGAGCAGATCGACAAGGCGATATACAATCTGCTGAGCAACGCATTCAAGTTTACTCCCCAGGGCGGCAAAATCGAGATAAGCATCCGCCGAGCCGACCAGCGACAATCCAACAACATTGTAATAATAGTGGAGGACAACGGACGCGGAATCCCAGAAGAAAACGTCGACAAGATATTCGACCGATTCTTCCAGGGCGACACATCGTCGGTTCAGCAGGGCACCGGAATAGGCCTCTGGCTCACCAAGCAGTTCATAGAAATGCACAACGGCATAATAAGCGTATCGAGCGAGGTAGGCCGGGGCACAGCATTCACCATAATGCTTACCAACGGCGAGGAGTTCAAAGACAATGTATCAGCTGAAACAAACTACCGGCACATCACCATGTACAACGAGGTGGAGAGCATGGCAGCTAATGGCGATACAGATACAAGCGCACATCCGGAAACACCCCAGGAAAACAACCAGACCATCCTGGTGGTGGAAGACAACCCCGACATACGCGAATACCTGCAAAACTCGCTGGAGCACCTGTACAACATAAAGACAGCATCCAACGGCCTGGAAGGTCTCCAGATAGCCAAGCAGACAATTCCCGACCTCGTAATCACCGACATAATGATGCCCGAGATGGACGG
>JAZUEG010000165.1:0-2180 GCA_045640025.1 Bacteroidales bacterium | reverse complement strand
CGGCTTGGCCTCCGACTTCATTCATCACAGAGGCTGTATTGACATTCCTCTTCCTCATGGTAATACTCGGTGCCACCGACAAGAAGGGCGCCGGCATCAACGCTGGTCTCGCCATCGGTCTCACACTGGTACTCATCCACTTGATCTCTATTCCTCTCACCAACACATCAGTGAACCCAGCTCGCTCTATCAGCCAGGCTATCTTCTCTGACAACTCGCTCGCACTCTCACAGCTCTGGCTCTTCATCGTGGCTCCATTGGTAGGCGCCGGCGCTGCTGGTATCTGCTACAAGGTTTTCCAGAAAGAGGACAAGGAGTAGAGACGCGGCCCTGCCACGTTCTCCGATAAATAAATAAAAAAATCCCCGGAAACCAATCGCGTTTCCGGGGATTTTTTTGTTACATCATTATTTCTTAAGATAAATAAACGCAATACCTGCCAGAGCCAGTACCACGAAAATCAGGGTAGTAACCACAAGCGACTTCAGCGAGCTGATGTCCTTGCTGTTGGCCTTGCTCTGCTTGATGGCGGCATCGCTGCTGGCGGCGGTAAGTATCTTGGCGAGCTCGGCGTCCTGACGGGCCTGCTGGTCCTTTATCTTGGCTATCATCATCTGCATATCGTCCACACGCTTGCTTAGATCGGCGAGGTCGGTCTTTACGGCATCGTAGTTCTTGGAAAGCGATGTGTATTTCTGCGAGAGGTCGTCGCTGCTGGAAGTCAGGCTGTCGAGCCTCTGCGGAAAATCCACCGACTGAATCTTGTCCTTGAGCTCGGCGGTGCTCTGCGCAAGCTCCAAATATGACGAAAGAAGCTTGCCGGTCTCTGCCGACTGCTTGAGGTAAGTCTCCTTAACGGTCTCCACCTTCAATGCCGCATCGCTGGCGCTCTTGTCCACAAGGCTGCTGCACTTGTCGATAAGGGCCGACTGCTCGGTGATGGTCTGCTTCACATGGTCCACCACGAGAAGCTGGTTCTGACTGCTCTGCTTATTAGCTGCCTCCAAAAACTCAGTATATAGAGTGGTGAGTTTTTCCAGATTCTTCGAGAAATCCTCATGAATCACCTTTGCCTCGGCTATTACGCCGTTGGAGGCCTCGCCGGCCTGGGCTATCATCCTGGATGCCGACTGCAGATTCTCCAAATCCTTCTGCAGCTGTGCCAGTTCGTTGTTTATCAATTCTTTCATATATTTGTATAATTACGAGTTACGAATTACGAATCATTGTATCTTGAGCACCTCGCTGTTAAACCACTTCAGCCACTTGCTCTGCACCTGAATGGATATTACCTCTGAGGCCTCGTCCTTCAGGTCGTAGTTTTCAGCTGATATCTTGCCGGTGATAGACTCGGCCTCCTGGTTGAACTCCGTGATAGTGTGCTTGCGCCTGTAGTCGAGCAGGCCGTCGCTAATGTGCGAGTATGCCTCCAGCCTGCTTGCCGGAGCATTGTCGCGGTCGGTGAAGAGGCTGCAGTATCCGTAGATAATCTTGTTGGACGGAGTGCGGTTTTCAGGCTGCGACAGGTCTATCGACTTCTGGAGGTCCATCAGCGAATTTATATTGCTGCCGGCGCGCTCTATGGTGTTCACTATCGATTCCACATTGGCGTGATTGTCGGGCAGGGTCTCCACATCGCCGTATACAAACTTGCACTTGTATCTCGATGCAAAATAGCTGGCAAGATTCTGCGAGATAAGTTCCTGACTTATAGAATCGTCCTTCTGCCGCTGCAGCACCGACTCAAAGAACTTGCTGGCGTCCTGGGCCTGTTTCTCATACAGCGGATATATCTCGGCATAGAAGAAGTCGATGAGCACATCGGTGTATTTCTCTATGGAAAGGTACTTCTCCTCCTCTATCCCCGAAATGTAGTGGAGCATACGCTCGCGCGTGATGTTGCGCTGGAGTATAGGCAGCAGCTTCATGCGGTAAAAATCCTTGCTCCGCTTGGTCATGCTCAGGGTCACAATTCCCGTGGCGGGATTTACGAGATAGTCGTCTATCACATCTATCTCCTTGAGCCGCGACACGGCCCTCAGAGTGTCCTTGCGGTTTCGCAGCCTCAGATACAGATTCTTGAACTCTGTGCGGCGCACATCCTCCATGGATCGCACCCTCACGCGACCCTCGCGCTGAAGCATGCGCTCATAGTCGTCGTAGTTGTCGGTGCTGTTGTA
>JAZUEG010000164.1:0-6024 GCA_045640025.1 Bacteroidales bacterium | reverse complement strand
GAGCCCACTTTGGAGAATGGCAGCTCGTTCTTTGGAAGTTTGGTGGTGAATGATTTGGATTCCTTCAAGGCGAAGAGTCAAGCGATTATTGCCAATAGGTACGATGAGTGTCTGGGGGATGTTAAGGAGAAGGTATGTACTAGGGATATATTTGGAAGGGATTAAAATTATTTGGAGAAAATGTAATATTTCTTTGAATTTGCCAATTTTGTTTTCTATCTTTGCGCAAAATTAATCATTATGTGTGAGGTTGCAGTTATATCGAGAAATGTTGTTAAGTTAGGAAAGCGTACTTTCAATCACAGATTGGAGGCTGTAGTTCCTAATGGTTACAAGTTGTCACAATTGAGAAGGCTCAATAGTGATATCGATTCGCTGTATGAACTTATTTACGAGGATTGGCGTTCTATCTCAGAGGAAGAGTATTCTGCTTTTGGAGCTCAGTTCAATATTCTTATTGATACAGTCAAGGATTTGTATGACAGCTGCAAGGGCAATGAATATTTGGCACCGGAGGTTGAGCGTCTGAGAATGAATTATTCTGCTCTATATGAGTTGAATAGTGATATTCGTCGTAATTGCATTACCTTCAAAAATGATATTGAATTTGTGAATTTATTCCATTCCGCTGCAGAGGCTACAAGACAGTTCGCTAGATGATTTCTTATAAAACCATATCTGTTTTCCGTGAACGTTTGGCAGATTTGCTGAAGGTTAAGAAAGGTGTATATTCTGGTGTGGTAGATGAGATAAGCAAGGAGTTTTCTTCCAAGGATATTGATCAGATACGTCAAAACAATGATATGGTCTTCTTTGATAATGAGTTGATCATGATAAAATTGCGTTTGCCTGATAAAAAGCATCGCCTTGCCAAGAAAGATGGATTCAGATTGATATATTTGGTTTCCAAAATTTCAGATTTAGTGGTTTTTCTTGATATTTACCCCAAAAACGGTCCTCTACAGCAACTTGATGAAGAAGATGCCGAGCTTAAAAGATTTTTGAGGGTTTACATTCAGGAGGCGAATGACGGTTTATTGGAGGATTATTGTTTGTAGAATCTTGAAAGTTGGGGAACAGGCTATCAGCATATGAGTGATGCTTGTAAATCGGTAGGCATCTCTGGACCAGTTATGTCGTGTGAGCCTAATCTGATTCGTATTTCATTCGCAAGATATAAAATCAAATCCTAATTGCACTCAGTCCCAAATGGCAGAACTCCTTGGCGTCTCGGAGAAAACAATTGAGCGTGATACAGCGGAGCTTCAGACTTCTGGTGTTATAAAATACAAAGGCGAAAAGAAAAACGGAGTTTGGGTTTTGAAGTAGAGGCGTGGCAGGGTTGCGTCTCTATGTAGAGACACGAATTATCATAATCACCGATCACGCCAGACCTGCGGTCTTCGGCGTAATCGGTTAGTCAAGATAGCGTCTTCCAGTCGCGGGGGGTAAATGTTCTTGATTCGTAATTTTAAATTATGAGAGGTTTGCTGTTGGGATATAAATTAGTTAAAAATTATTCTATTTTCTATTGTTGTCTAATTAAAAATATTGTATCTTTGTCCAAAATCAATTTGGTAAAGTATGGCTACCGAAAAGGAATATTTGGATTTTATAAGGAATTTGGATTATAACGGAGTTCAAAATTTGTGGGAGGATATCAAATCCATATCATACGACACAGAATTTTGGAATCCGGGTAAGGCAATGGAATATACAATCTTACGTGCTTTTGAGTTGGAAGGTTGTAGGGTTAAATATCCATATATAGTCCGGATGGAGGATACTATACTTGAACAGATTGATGGATGCGTGTATGCCAATGGCCTGGCTGTATTGACTGAGTTCAAGAACTATGATGAATCTAAATTGGTAAATATTGAGCCTATTTCCAAATTGCGCAATCAGCTTTTGCGTCGTCCTTCGGGAGTTATCGGTTCGGTGTTCTCTACTTCAGATTTTTCAGATCCAGCAATGATCTTGTCGAATTATCTTGCTCCTCAGACAATTATGCTTTGGAAAGTTCAGGATATTGATTTTTGTATGCAGAACAGGTGTTTTGTAAAGGCCTTGGACTTGAAGTATTGTTTCGCTATTGAGCATGGCAAATGCGCTGTTGATGTCAAATTCTTAATGTAGGTAGTTATGGACAACAAGGTTTTTATTATAGTTAGCAGCAAGGATGAGCAGGCGATGATAGATAATATTATCCGCGAGAATGTTAAGAATGGCAATATTGAGTATTGCATCGAGAAGGGACGCTCTTCCAAGATCATAACAGCTGATACTCTTCTGACCGTAAAGCCAGAGGACAAGATTGTGATGTGCTATAATTATCTTACTGATGTGGATGTCATTAAGAATGAGGCAGATACCAATCTTTATTATATGCTGAGCTATCCCGCTTCTTCCAATAGACTGAAACTTTGCGGCTTTACTCCAACTATCGAGAAGGAACTTGATATTTCCAAGGATGATATGCTCAATCAGATAAATGACAAGAGAAATACTATTCTCCAGAATGAGAATATTCATGGGATGATTGAGTTTATTAATGGGTAGGAGGATTATGACAACAGCCAAACAAATATTTGATTCGTTGGATGCTGATACCAATCTGGAATTTTTGGTAAATATCATTAAACGCTTGTTAAATTTCGATTTTGTCATTACCTTTGCATAATATCAAAAATAGCAAACAATGACAATATCAGATATACAAAATATAATATCAGGAGGCGAGACCAAGACTCTTGAGCTGAAGAAGACCACTGGCGAGCTAAAGGATGCAATGCATACCGCATGCGCAATGCTGAATTCAGATGGTGGTTTTCTGATTTTTGGAATCTCTCCCAAATCACTGAAAATAGTAGGACAGAATGTAACTGACAATACTCGTCAGGAGATAGCCGTGGCTTTGGGTGGTTTGGAGCCTGCCGAGGAGATTCCTGTTGAGTATATCGAGTTACCTGAGCATCCGGGCAATTATTTGATAGTATTGAGGTTCGACGGCTGGGTGTGGGGCAAGCGACCTTATACATTTCACGGATCTCCATATTACAAGGTGGAGAGCACTACAATGCTGATGCCTCGTGAGATGTATGACGAGCGCATCAAGGCCTCAAATCCTCAGAAATTCGCCTGGGAGCGTCAACTGGCTGAGGATTTCACTCTCGATGATCTTGATTTCAATAAGATTCGTGGTTGTGTGAGGCTTGGCATAGAGCGTGGCCGTATCTATGAGACTGCTATTACAGAGCCAATAGATTCCATCCTAAAGAAGTGGAGGCTTACAGTAAACAATATTCCAACCAATGGAGCGGCGGCTCTTTTTGCCAAGGAGCGTGGTTTCTACACTCAGTTTTTGCTCCGTCTTGCCCGTTTCAAGGGAACAGATAAGGATGAGTTTATAGACAATTTGCGAGTAGAGGGCAATTATTTTGATTTGCTTGATGCAGGTATGGCCTTCTTCTTCAAGCATCTGTCACAAAGCGCAAAGATAGTTGGGTTTCAGCGAGTGGAGCATCTTGAGGTGCCGGCTGAGGCTTTGCGCGAGGCTCTTACCAACGCTCTTTGCCACAGAGCCTTCGAGCATTATAACCTTACACCAAGCATTGCCATTTATGATGACAGAATAGAGATTGCCAATCCAGGGCGTTTCCCGGCAGGTCTCACTCCTGACAACATAAAAGACTCCCACGAGTCGTTTCCTTACAATCCGGTAATGGCCGAGGTTCTTTTCAAGACAGGCTTTCTTGAGATCTGGGGATCAGGAATGCGCAGAATGGTAAATGCCTGCAAGAGTCAGAATGTTCCCGAGCCAACATTCTCTCAAAATGGTGCATTTGTAATAATTACTTTCAGACGACAGGGGAAAAGTAAGGGGACAAGTAACCCTTCTGTAGAGTGTTGTAACGCTGTTGAGGGACCAAGTAATGTGATAGAGGGACCAAGTAAGGGACCAAGTAATGAGCAGGAGGGACCAAGTAATAGTACAAGTAAGGGACCAAGTAACAGTACAAGTAGCGATAATATCCAACGTATTGTTTCTGTTATGAATGGCGAAATGACTTTTGGTGATATGATGACAGCACTTGGTTTTTCAAGCAGAAATAAGTTTGCTGTTGCATATCTCAATCCAGCACTTGAGTCTGGCCTAATAGAGATGACTCAGCCAGATTCTCCAAAATCACCTACTCAGAAGTATAGACTTACTGAGGCTGGTGAGAGATTAAAAAATAGTTGATAAGTTTATTCTATGACTGAAAAATGTTTACTTGGGTAGAGTTTTCATGAATATGGGCTTGTGGGAGAAATAGTTGGTAAGCATTTTTCGGTCATTAATTTGAGGAGTTTTTTTGAACGGGAAAAACAAGCACAGAAGTTCTTTTCTTGATTTTTAGGAAGTGCTTGAAAATTTATTAAGAATAAGGATATTAGGTAAGGGATAATTTGAGGAATATGTCAACCGATAATCAAGCAAATAATAATAGAATAGCCAAGAATACGCTGTTATTTCGTTACTTTTAGGTAAAAGATATTTGAATTATTGAAATGGCTAAGTCTGTAAAAGTCAATTTTATATACAACATGCTGAATACTGCAACGCAGATGTTGTATCCATTGGTTACTTTTCCATACGCTTCGCGCATTTTGTTGGCTGATGGAATCGGACAAGTTGACTTTTTTAATAGCATTATCCAATATATTGTATTATTCAGTAGTTTGGGCATTCCTCTTTACGCAATCAGAGAATCTGCGAGAGTAAGAAATGATGAGCGGGAACTGAGTAAGGTTTCTTTGGAGATTGCTATTCTGCATACTTTGTTAACTGTAATAGGTTATCTTATTGTATTTGTACTTTGTTTCACTGTGGATAAGGTAATGGCGGATTTGCCATTATTCCTTTTGTTGTCTCTGACAATTATTTTCAATGCTGTTGGTTGCAACTGGTTGTTTCAAGGAGTTGAGGATTTTAAATATATTACAATAAGAGGGCTTATAGTTAGAGTAATATGTATAGTTTTGCTCTTTGTGTTGGTCCATTCCAGGGAAGATTTGATTTGGTACGCACTCCTTACTATAATGGGTACTGTTGGCGCTAACATTTTCAATCTTTGGAGAATGAGGTTATATGTGAAGCCGTCTTGGCATAAGTGGAAAGATTTGAACATAAAACGACATATTAAACCTTGTTTGAAAATTTTTTCGCTGAATCTTATTATTTCAATTTATTGTAATTTGGATTTGGTGATGTTGGGATTCCTTAAGGATGAAAGTGCGGTAGGATATTACACAGCTGCCCACAAAATTCAAAAAATCTTATTGACTATTGTTACTTCTTTGGGTGCAGTGATGCTTCCTAGATTATCAAACTTGATTGCTGAGGGAAAGAATGAAGAGTTTGCCCGATTATCCCAAAAATCAGTTGATTTTATTGTTTTTCTTTCTGTTCCAATGTTCTTGGGGCTGATTGTTGTTTCAGAGCCTTTGATCCATTTATTCTGTGGTGATAGTTATGAGCCAGCTATTACGACATTGAAGTTTCTTTCTCCTGTTATATTGATAATTGGATTAAGTAATTTAATTGGTATACAGGTTTTGTATCCACAGGGCAAAGAAAATTTGGTTATTATAAGTACAGCAGTTGGTGCTGTTGTTAATTTTGGAATCAATTGGTTTATAATTCCAGTCTATGGTAGTGATGGCGCCGCCTTTGCAACCTTGATTGCGGAATTGTGTGTTACCGTGACTCAGATAATAATAGGAGCAAAATATTTACCGTTTAAATTTATCAACAAGCAAAATGTGTTGGTAGTTTTGTCAGCGATGATAATGTTTGTTGGGTGTTATTATTTATTGGGTTTCTTTGTTAGTGATTGGTTGAAATTTGTTATAGTTTCTTTAGTTGGAAGTCTTATATATTTGATGTTAGCATTAATTTTTAAGTTTTCTTTTGTTATTGAATCATTGCATGTAATAAAGAAATCAATTTTTGACCATGGGAACAAATAAAAATACTAT
>JAZUEG010000163.1:0-12391 GCA_045640025.1 Bacteroidales bacterium | reverse complement strand
TATAGCACAGGCTTCTAGCATCACCCCATCGGGATGTTCAGGAACATGCTCCAATGATTGTTGGCGACGATGTATGAGCAATTGTTCTAGCACATGTTCTGGCAATTGTTCTGGCAGTTGCATAGGCAATTGCGTCGGCGGTTGTGTCGGCAATTGCGTCGGCAATTGTTCTGGCAATTGTTATGGTGGCTGCTCTGGATCCGCAGAAGGAAGTTGTAATGCTTGTCAAGGAATATGCACAACCACCTGTAAGGGAGGTTGTAGAAATTCATGCAACAATGGATGCAAGGCTGTATGTAAAGATGGTTGCGACAATACTTGCCAAAATACTTGCAGAAGTGGTTGTCAAGGCTCATGTCAAGCTGCATGTCAAAGCAGCTGCGATAACACTTGCAAAACCACTTGTTACACAGGATGTCAAGGTACTTGTCTAAGGACTTGCCAAGGAATTTGTACAGGATGCCAAGGCTCTTGTTATACAGGTTGTTTGGGAAGTTGTATAGGAAATTGTGTAAACTCTTGTTACTTGACATGTATAGGATACTATTAATTATATGCAAACAATTAAAACCAACAATAGAGCGTGGCAGGAAGGCGCTTCCAAAAACATCACCTTCATTGTCACCAAAGACTGTCAATTGGCTTGCAAGTATTGCTACCTTGTAGGCAAAAACACTAAGGAGAGAATGCCTTGGGAGGTTGCCAAGAAAGCCATTGACTATATTCTTGACCGGGAAAACGATTTTCCAGAGGAGTCTGTGATATGGGATTTCATTGGAGGAGAGCCTTTTTTGGAAATTGAATTGATTGACAAAATCTGCGACTACATAAAACTGGAAATGTACCGCAGGAATCACCATTGGTTCAATTCATTCAGGTTCTCTTTCTCCACCAATGGCATCAACTACAATACTAAGAAAGTTCAGGACTTTATTGAAAAGAATAAGAACCATCTTAGTATCGGTATCACAATCGACGGCACCAGACAAAAGCATGACCTTAACCGCATCTACAAAGGCGAAGGTCCTGAAAAAGGCTCATACGAAGATGTTGTGAAAAACATACCTCTATGGCAGTCACAATTTCCTGGCTCAGGCACCAAGGTAACAATATCATCTGCTGACATACCATTTATCAAAGACAGCGTCTTGCATCTTTTCGGTCTCGGAATACAAGAGGTAAACATCAACTGCGTATTCGAAGATGTCTGGAAAGAAGGAGACGACGTTTTATTTGAAAATCAGTTGACTGAACTCGCCGACGAGATTATCGACAATGACCTCTACAAAGAGAATGCATGTTCATTCTTTGTAGATAACCTCGGGAAGCCTATGGACAAGGAACTGGACAATCAAAACTGGTGCGGAGCCGGCAAGATGCTGGCTGTTGACGCGGCAGGTCAGTTCTACCCATGCACCAGATTTGCGCAATACTCTCTGCGAGATAAAAAAGCGTGGATTATCGGCAATGTGGATGACGGCATCAACAAAAACAAAATCAGAGGATTCCTGACACTTGAACGTTGCACTCAGTCAACGCGGAAATGTATCGATTGCGAGGTGGCCAGGGGATGCGCATGGTGTCAGGGTGAGAACTATGATTCGGCTGATACGGCAACGGCATATCAGAGATCCACGGCAATCTGCAAGATGCACAAGGCAAGAGTAAGAGCCAACAACTACTATTGGAACAAACTCTTCCGCAAACTCGAACTCGAAGGCATCAGCAAAGAAGATATGCATAAGTTCATCAAGAAGTCTAACACCAAACACACTTGTTAATCATGATTCAATATCTTATCATACAATTAGATGATACAAGTGTATCATACTGTCATTATCAGAATGGCGCAAAGGAGCGGAAACTCATATCCTTGGAAAACCTAAAGGCAGGTATTCTCTTTGCCATGAAAGAGAACCTCATGATTCAGTTCGTATTGCCTGATTATGAACTATCGACAGAATACAAGGAAGTGATGAATTCCATCGACAGCCACTTGATTGTGCCAGCCACCTGCAATGACGCAAACGCCATCGAAGCCGCAGATGTAATAGTATTTGATGATTGGACATTGCTATCAAAATGGAATTTCGATAGTTCTATATCCTACGTGCTTAGAACCGACAAAGAAAATTTCTTCAAGCAATACCCAATACTAAACGATGTACTCACAAAGGTGTTCAGGCTAAATGTGGTTATCACTGATATCGACAAATTCTCTGACGCTGATTTCGAGAAATACAAGACTACACTTGAAACAATAAGCGAGTCTATAGCCAAGGAATACCTCAAACAGCACGCAGTCCAATTCAACTTGCTGACAGACAGGCTGACCTTAGAGAAGATGAACAACTGTGGCGCAGGCGAAACCAATATCACACTTGCCCCCAATGGCAAATTCTACGTTTGTCCGGCCTTCTACTATGATGGCGATTGCGATGGTAGCGAAACATCAATCGGCGACGTCTGCAACAAGGGTTATACTATCGGCTCTCTCAAGGACGGACTCGATATCAAAAACCCTCAACTGTACAAGATAGAAAACGCCTCGCTTTGCAGGAAATGCGACGCATACCAATGCAAGCGTTGTATTTGGCTAAACCGCAAAACTACAATGGAGGTCAACACACCAAGCCACGAACAATGCGTAGCCGCCCATATCGAACGCAACGCTTCACGCAAACTCATGGCTGACATACGCATTCATGCAGGAGACTTTCTGGATGACAAAGAGATAAAGGAGATAGATTATCTTGATCCTTTTGATGTAAAACAAGAATGGTAACTAAAAAACATAAACAATTATGGCAAAAAAATTAGTAGGACAGGTAACTGTCGATGAGAAAAACGAGATACAGACACTCTTCGAGCGTCGCAACGGACTCAATGAATTGGCCAAGATTCTTACCGTGGACAACGCAGCCCTCTATGAGAAACTTGTAAAAGACATCGGAGAGACAAGTACCAAGTTCCAAAACTGGTGGAATCGTATGGAAGAAAAGTACCAATGGGAAAGCGCCGACAACGGCAACTGGGAAATCAACTTTGACACATGCAACATTTATCTTGTTACTGAATAATTATGAATACAATGTTAATCGTTCCTCTGTTTATAGGAACAACAGAATTGCTTCTTATAGGCGGACTTGCGCTTCTCCTATTTGGTGGCAAAAAACTTCCCGAGATGATGAGGGGCCTTGGTCAGGGCATCAAGAGTTTCAAAAGTGGAATGAATGATACAGACTCCAACGATAGCGGAAAGGAAAACAAAAAACCTGAGGGAAACAACAAATCTGATGAGAACAACAAATCAGAGGAGAACAAATCCTCAGGAGAAAACAAACCGACAGAAGACAATCCATCAGAAAAGAAATAAATGGAATCAGAAAACGAAATGCTTACATTCGGAGGTCATCTTGAAATATTACGCAAGATGATTTTCCGAATGCTTGGCGTTGCTGGTGCAATAGCAATTGTGATATTCTGTTTCAAGGATACTACATTCTCGCTATTGCTTGCCCCAAACAACAGCCAATTCTGGACTTTTCGCTGGATAGAAAAGATGTTCCAAGCATTAGGCATAGACTTTCAATTCGAAGAATACCATGTTGAATTGATAGCTACAGAACTAAGCAGCCAATTCATGACTCACATCTCCACATCGTTTTATCTCGGATTGCTTGGAGCATCGCCATACATAATGTATGAACTTTATAAGTTCATATCTCCCGCCTTATACGAAAAAGAGCGTAAATACTCTGTCAAGGTGGTAATTGCCATGTACACTCTATTCATATTAGGTGTATTGCTAAGTTACTTTGTTCTGTTTCCAATTTCATTCCGCTTTCTTGGAACCTATAATGTGGCAGAACAAATACACAGCACAATTACAATTGACTCATACATAGGCACATTCACAACTCTAACATTAGTGATGGGATGTGTTTTTCAACTGCCGGTTATAGCTTTCTTTTTAGCGAAGATGGAACTTATCACTTCTGAAATCCTGATACAATACAGGAAACACGCTTTACTTATGATTGTAATTACAGCGGCAATCATTACACCACCAGACCTAATGACTCTTATATTAGTAACCCTGCCGTTGTATATGCTGTACGAAGTCAGCATAAGAGTTGTGAAACGTGTAGAATAACATATCGCATTTTCAAAAGCGACGGCATTTTTACAACCGTCGCTTTTATCTTCATACCGACTTCAAATTCAATAATTATTTTCTTCCTTACCTATTTTTTTTTGTTACTTTCAATAATTACAACTAACTTTGCGGTGTATATACATTTTAATCAATAGATACCCATGGAAGAAGAACTCCGCTATGGACAGCGCGGTGTATCCGCCTCTAAGACAGAGGTCCACAACGCAATCAAGAATATCGACAAGGGCGTTTTCCCTAACGCCTTCTGTAAGGTGGTTCCAGACATTCTGGCTGGCGATCCTGAATATTGTGTAATCATGCACGCCGACGGCGCGGGCACAAAATCGTCCCTCGCATACGCATACTGGAAAGAGACCGGCGACCTCTCGGTTTGGAAAGGCATCGCCCAGGACTCGCTCATCATGAATGTGGACGACCTCATCTGCGTGGGCGCCACCGACAATATCCTCGTTAGCTCCACTATAGGCCGCAACGCCAATGTGATTCCAGGCGAGGTAATCTCTGAAGTCATCAACTCTACCGACGCCCTCATGGCCCAGCTCCGCAGCTACGGCATCGAGATCTACGGCACAGGCGGCGAGACTGCCGACGTTGGAGACCTCGTACGCACCATCATCGTGGACAGCACCGTTACATGCCGCATGAAGCGCTCCGACGTTATCGAGTGCAACATCAAGCCCGGCGACGTGATAGTTGGTCTTGCTTCCTTCGGTCAGGCATCTTACGAGACCGAGTACAACGGCGGAACTGGCTCAAACGGCCTCACATCAGCCCGCCACGACGTATTCTGCAAGGACGTTGCCAACAAGTATCCTGAGACCTACGACCACGCGATACCTGAGAACCTCGTTTACTCTGGCTCTTGCAAGTTGACCGACAAGGTAGCCGGCGTTGACGTAAACGCAGGCAAGCTCGTGCTCTCCCCTACCCGCACCTACGCACCTATCGTAAAGAAGGTTTTGGAGAAATACCGCAGCAAGATCTCCGCAATGATCCACTGCTCGGGCGGCGCTCAGACCAAGGTAATCAACTTCATCAAGAATATCCACGTAGTTAAGGACAACCTCTTCCCAGTGCCACCACTCTTCGCCCTCATCCAAGAGCAGAGCAAGACACCTTGGAAAGAGATGTACAAGGTATTCAACATGGGTCACCGTTTCGAGTTCTACACCGACAAGGAGACAGCACAAGCTATCATCGAGATCTCCAAGTCGTTCAACGTGGACGCTCAGATAATCGGCTACTGCGAGGCCGCCGACGAAAAGAATGTAACCATCAAGTCCGACAAGGGCACTTTTAATTATAGATAGTTGAAAGTGGGAAGATAGTTTAAAGTGTAAAGTGTAAAGTTTAAAGACTCTGTTATATCGGAGGCTCATTACACTTTAAACCTTAAACTATAAACTTCAAACTAAAATCTTTACACTTTAAACTATATACTTTACACTTTATATAAATGGCAGAAAATCTTATTTTAACAAAGCTTGAAGGCGTTAAGCAGCGTTTCGACGAGGTATCAGAACTCGTGAACTCGGCAGACGTGATGTCTGATATGAAGCGCTATGTGGCCCTCAACAAGGAATTCAAGAACCTGGAGCCTATCATAAAGGCTTACGACGAATACAAGAAAATCCTCGCCAACATAGAGGAGGCCAAGCAGATACTCGCCGAGGAAAAGGACGAGGAGATGCGCGAGATGGCCAAGGAGGAGATGAACTCCCTCACAGAATCGTTGCCCGCACGCGAGGAGGAAATAAAGCTGATGCTCCTGCCCAAGGACCCCGAGGACGAGAAAAACGCAATCTTCGAAATCCGTGGCGGCACCGGTGGCGACGAGGCGGCCCTCTTTGCCGGCGACCTCTACCGTATGTACTGCAAATATTTCGAGAAGCGCCGCTGGAAGGTGGAGGTTACACGTTTCACCGAGGGCACCATGGGTGGCTACAAGGAAATCGTGTTCACCGTTTCATCATCAAGCGAGGGCGTTTACGGAATCATGAAATACGAGTCGGGCGTTCACCGTGTACAGCGTGTGCCTGATACCGAGACTCAGGGCCGTATCCATACATCGGCAGCATCAGTGGTAGTATTGCCTGAGGCTGGCGAGTTCGACGTTGACCTCAAGGAGTCAGACGTTCGCAAGGATACATTCTGCTCATCGGGACCTGGCGGACAGTCGGTAAACACCACATACTCAGCCATCAGACTCACCCACATCCCTACAGGATTGGTTGTTACATGTCAGGACGAGAAGTCTCAGATCAAGAACCTCGAGAAGGCCATGCGCGAGCTCCGTTCACGCCTCTACGCCATCGAGTATCAGAAATATCTCGACAAGGTAGGATCTCAGCGCAAGACCATGGTTTCCACCGGCGACCGCTCGGCCAAGATCCGTACCTACAACTACCCACAGTCGCGAGTTACCGACCACCGCATCAACCTCACACTCTACAACCTTCCTATCGTGATGGACGGCGAGATTGATGAGCTCATCGAGAAACTCCAGATTGCAGAAAACGCCGAACGTTTGAAAGAATCAGGATTGTAACATTACTTGTAGAGACGCACGGCCGTGCGTCTCTACGTGCATTTAAACATATCTTAATTATGAATTATAACGAGTTAGCAAACAACATACGGGCCAAGAAATCCTTCCTCTGCGTAGGTCTGGATACTGATATCAACAAGATACCACAACACCTGCTCAATGAGGAGGATCCAATATTCGCCTTCAACAAGGCAATTATCGACGCCACAGCGCCTTATACAGTGGCATACAAGCCAAACACCGCCTTCTACGAGTCGTTGGGCATCAAGGGCTGGATGGCGCTCGAAAAAACCGCAAAATACATCAAGGAGAAATATCCTGAGATTTTTCTCATCGCCGACTGCAAGCGTGGCGACATCGGCAACACTTGCAAGATGTACGCAAAGGCTTTCTTCCAGGAAATGCCTTTCGACGCCGTAACACTCGCCCCATACATGGGCAAGGATTCGGTGGCTCCATTCCTCGAGTACGAGGGCAAGTGGTCAATAATACTCGCGCTCACATCAAATCCTTCGGCAGCCGACTATCAGTACGTAAAGGATGCTGAGACCGACGAGCTCATCTACGAGAAGACCCTCAAATACGGTCAGGAGTGGGGCTCTGAGCAGAACATCATGTACGTTTGCGGTGCTACCAAGGCCGACAAGTTCGAGGGCATCAGGAAGATAGCCCCAAAGAACTTCCTGCTTGTACCCGGAGTTGGCGCACAGGGCGGAAGCCTCGAGGAGGTAGCCAAGTACGGCATGAACGAGAATTGCGGCCTGCTTGTGAACTCATCACGCGGCATTATCTACGCATCCAACGGTGAGGACTTCGCCAAGGTGGCCGGCGAGAAGGCAAAGGAGCTTCAGCAGCAGATGTCCACATTGCTCGACACCTGCAAGAAATAAGAAAATAACGCCATCAGCTGATATAATAAAAATGATATCAGCTGATACAAAAACTACAAAATGACACTGATAACAAACCTTATCCGTGTCATTTTTTTTATATCCAAATTACATAATATGAGAAGATTGAGAAACACTATCATGGCACTGGCCTGCTGTATGGCCATGTCAGCTAATGGCCAACCATTTCTGGAAAGCCACGGCAGCACCGCCCATATTGTGGCATCGGGCAAACCCATGCTGATGATTGGCGGTGAATTGGGAAACTCCTCGGCTTCCACCGCCGACGATGTGGAGAGGACTTTCAGCCACCTCCGCAAACTGGGACTAAACACGGTATTAGCTCCCATTACCTGGGAACTGATAGAGCCCGAGGAAGGAAAGTTCAACATGGAGACGCTCGACAATATCCTGCTATCAGCTCGCAAAAACAACCTGAAAGTGGTTTTGCTGTGGTTCGGCGCATGGAAAAACAGCATGAGCTGCTATGCTCCGGAATGGTTTAAGCGCGATAGCAAGAGGTTTCCGAGGGCCCACACTCCCGAGGGCAAACCCGTGGAGGAGGCAAGCTCGCTGAGCAAAAACGTGCTGGAGGCCGATAAGAAGGCTTTCTGCAAGATAATGCAGCATCTGGCCGACAACGACCGCGAACAGCAGACTGTAATTATGATTCAGGTGGAGAACGAGATAGGCATGATAGATGTGCCGCGCGACTATTCGGCCGACGCCACCAGGATGTACAACAGCGCTGTGCCGGAGCAACTTACGGCATATATCAGCAACAATAAAAAATCTCTGCACCCATACCTGAAGGAGAAACTGAAGGCCGCAAAGCCGGGAGCCACGTGGGCAGAGATGTTTGGCGACGACATATACACCGAGGAGATTTTCCAGACTTGGACCTACGCAACGTATGTGGAGCAGGTGGCTAATGCCGGACGAAAGATCTACAACCTGCCGATGTATGTGAACGTGGCCCTGAACAGCCGCGGCAGAAAACCCGGCGAATATCCTTCGGGAGGGCCATTAGCTCACCTGATTGACCTCTGGCACTGCGGCGCGCCGTCGATAGATGTTTTGGGCGTGGATATCTACGACAAGGGACTCAAGGACTGGCTAAACAAATACCACCTGAGCAACAATCCACTCTTTGTGCCGGAGATAAGGCTGGAGGACAAGGACGCGATGTATGCGCTCTACGCTTTCGGACATCACGGGGCTATGGGTTTCTGTCCGTTCAGCATAGAGGACTATCCGCTCACAAAATCCGCTCAGCAGAACGACTGGCGGGGAATGGACCTATCGCAGGACGACCAGCTGAACGCGTTTTCGGGAAACGGAGGAAGCAATCTATCTCCGCTGGCATCAGCATACAGACTTCTAAATCAGGCAGAAAGGCTGATAATAGAGCGTCAGGGCAGCAAGGACATGCAGGCAGTACTCCTTGACAACGAGCACCGCGAGGAGAGCATCGTAACCGCCGACAATATCCGCCTTACCATCAAGCACAGCTACTCATTGGGCTGGGAACCGGGTGCCAAGGATCCTGAATGGCCCGAGGCCGCCTGCATAATCATCAGGCTCGGCAAGGAGGATTATTTGGTAATAGGAAGCTCTGTGGTGCTGACATACAGCCCCGCTGAGGCCAAGAGCGCCACATGGCAGAAGGGCGACGCACGCATAGGCCTGGCAAAATGCGAGGAGGTGGAAATCAAGGCTGACAACAGCATGAAAATATTACGCCATCTCAGCGGCGACCAGACCCATCAGGGCCGTCATGTTAGGATTCCATACGGAGCATTTCAGATACAGCATTTCAGGCTTTACAGGTACTGAAAACCGACGTGGAAACGATGACGAAAAAATACGGCTGTCTCAAAGTTTTTGTCTTTGAGACAGCCGTTTTTCTATTGCGTAATGTAGAGACGGACGGCCGTCCGTCTCTACGGGATTACATCATTATAGTCATTTGTTTATAGGTACTGCGATACTTATAATAAGTTTGCGGAGTTACATAAATAACAAGGTCTGGACTGCAATTACTAAATACAGAATTACCAAAATCATAAATTGTACCCAGAATAGTAATTTCCTTCAACTTTGTACAATTATAAAAAACGTAACTAGGTATTAACTTAACACCAGCAGGTATAGTAATACTCTGCAATTCAGAACATCCCTGGAATGCACCAGTTACTAAAATCTCAAGGGATTCAGGTAATGTAACCTGCGAGAGTTTTGTACAACCAGCAAAAGTTTGGCCGTCAATAGTCTTTAGTCCACTTGGAAGATTGATACTTGTAAGATTTTTGCAGGACTCAAAGGCACCTGGTCCCAAACTTGTAACGCTGGCTGGTACTGGAATCTCGCTAAGGCCGGAACCCTTGAAAGCACCTGCTCCGATGGTAGTCAAACCCTCGGGAAGGATGATCTCTTTCAAACTTGCACAATTCTGGAAGGCATAGGCATCAATGGCAGTAACATCTGAAGGCAGTTTCAGGGTGACTTTCTTGTCAGTGTTCTGCAATGCTGTTTTTACAGCATCGGGATCATCGTATGTCGTCAAATCAAAATAAATCTCATCTCCCTCGCACTTGCTCAAATCATCAAGGTTCGCTGCATAGTTAGGACATACCATCATTGGATAATCATTATGGTACTTCAAATATGTCTCCAAGTTCACTTTCACCGTGAGGTCGGGTGAGCAATTATCGAAAACACCTGTGCCCAAAGTTGGTGAGCCTTTGATGGTAAGTTCCTTCAATCCGGTACATCCACTGAAAGCTTCATTCGGAATCTCTACAACTCTATTCTCAGGCAATACAAGATGTACCTTCTTGTCAAGATTATTAAGCAATGCGGTCTTTACTACATCAGAATCAAAGTTAAACAAGTCTACAACAGTCACCTCGCCATCAGCGGGAGTAATAGACTTAAGATAGGCATCAAGAGTCACTGATTTTATCACGTCGAACGTCTTGAATATAGCGTTGTGTGTTTGCGATCTCAAGAATGAGAAATCACCGTCTGAGGAGGATACCGCACCAAAAACATCAGAATCAATCTTAAGGCCTGATACTTTACCTGGCTTAACGGCTATGTAGTAAGTACCGGGGGCAATTGTTGTCTCGCCGTTAGCTGGCAGAAGGGTAATCGCATTTGCAGAGCCACCGTCGCAGGTGCCGTCGGTATTTACAATAACCTCTCCGGCGATATTCTCATTAGCTGAGAGCTTTATCCACTCTACAGGAGCTGATACGGCAACTTTTGCATACGAGCATACGTTCTTGAGGCTGAATTTCATAGCATCTTTCGTGGTGCTGGCTATCAGCAGATTGGCCTCGGGATCGAAACTGTCTGCTGTGGCAGTCTGAATGGCCGGCACGCTCATTTTATACTTGCCGTCGGAATAGTACTCGCCAATTGGATACATGGCCACGAAGTTGCTGGAAGCATCAAGGACGGACAACCCGACCCTGCAAGAAAATGTTGCCGTGGCCGTTTTGCTGTTTCTGGCAACGAATGAAGAGTGTCCGTCATCGTTGGCTACTACGGTCATGTTCTCCTCGCCCAACAAGTAGAGAGTAAAGCCATCAGTGGCAACAGCAGTTTTCTGCAAGTTGCCAGCCTGCATAGAGGCCTCGAAAACTATCTCCACCTCATTGGAGCCCGGAGCAACAGTATTGAAATTCTCTGTCTCATCATAATCGGAGCACGATGCCATCGCCAATACGGCAAACACCAGCACCGGTGATATTATATGTTTTTTCATTGCTGTAAATTAGTGTTAAGTATTAATAATTAATATCGCCACCAGGCGTAAAAAGCTCCAAATCAACATTAGAAGGCAATTCGGGAATCGGTATAAAAATACCATAATAGCCATGAGAAGGGTACATACCATACTTTGAATAAAGCTCTTCACTTACATATACCTTAAGGCTATTAGAACAATTATAGAAAATAGATGTACCCAAAGATGGAGAGCCCTCAATAGTAAGATTTGACAAACTTGTACACTCTTTGAATGCATAATTGGCAATCCAGGTAACATTTTTAGGGATCGATGAAATAGTAATATTCCTACAATATGCGAAAGCGAGACTTCCTATGCTTGTTAATTCTTTGGGCAGCTCGTTCATATTAAGTGCGGTACACTTATAGAAGGCTTCATCTCCTATCCTTGTTACAGTTTTGGGAATATATATGTTTACAAGATTTCCACAGCCACTACCTCTCTCTGCTGAACCAAAAGCCATATCAGGAATCGCTTTCATTCCATTCTCGGGCAACTTTAGAGAAACCTTCTTGGAAGAATTATTAAGCAACGCTGTCTTGACTGTTTCAGACTCATAATCTTCCAGCTCAATGAAATTCACCACATTCTTTGGGCATTTTGATAAATAATCGGCGAGATCATTTGACTTAACCAAATAGTAGAAATTAACTCCCGAAAGTTTCGAGAAATTCCTCAGGGAGTTTGGCGCAATAGTCAAACCTTTTGCAGTCTGATACTCACCACGTTTGTTATCAGCTGATACCATTTTAATAGTAATACCATTGATGTATGCGCCCGGGGCAATGGCTATGTAATACTCGGAACCGGATTTGATATCGCCGGTCATGGATACGGAATTTGATTTTGAGGCGCCCGGAGCGATGGTGAAATCGCTGTATTTGCCATTAGCTGAAATTACAATATCTCCTGCAATATTCTCGCCTACAACCTCCACACTCTTGAGGTCGCGAGGCGCGGTAAATCTCAGGAATGCG
>JAZUEG010000162.1:0-2162 GCA_045640025.1 Bacteroidales bacterium | reverse complement strand
TGATGCGGAGCGCATCGTCGGAAGCCTCGTTGGTGTAGGTCATCGAGAAGTCGATCTTGCCGCGCTCAAGGCTCTTGGCTATCATCGATCGTATCTCAAGGTCCTTGTCGTTGTACTGCTGAGGCACCTTGGTATGCACATCGAGGCTCTTGGAATTGAGCGAGCGGATTTCCACCTCTATATTCTTACCGTTGCGGCTGCGGGAAACCTTGCCGTAGCCGGTCATTGATTTCATCATTACAATTTAAGTGATTGAAGTAATTGAAATGTTGAAGTGATTGAAGTGTTAAGTAATTGAAGTGTTGAAGTAATTGAATTAATTAAAGCGTTCAATCACTTCAATCACTTCTCCACTTCAATCACATAAATTAGTTCTGTCCCCAGGTCTCAGGGCTCTTGCGCCATGCGAGGAGAGTATCAAGCTGTTCGGGCTTTACGTAGCCAATCTCCTGAGCGAGGGCGATGAGCGAATTGTAGTTGCTGAGAGTGTTGAGAGTGCAGTTGGCCTCCTTGAAAGCCTCCTCAGCTACCGGGAAACCGTATGTGAATATGGCGAGCATGCCCATAACATTCACTTCCTTTTCGCGGAGAGCGGTTACAGCCTTCAATGAGCTCATGCCGGTAGATACGAGATCCTCGATTACAACGGTCTTCTGTCCGGGATTGCAAACGCCTTCCACCTGATTCTCAAGGCCGTGGTTCTTGCTGCTGGAGCGTACGTATACAAATGGGAGACCCATGGCCTCGGCCACGAGAACGCCCACAGCAATAGCGCCAGTGGCTACTCCTGCTATCAGCTCCACATCTGGATACTGAGACTTGATCTTCTCAACGAACTGAGCTACGAGATATTTTCTAACCTCCGGGTAAGAGAGGGTCTTGCGATTGTCGGTATAGATTGGAGAGTGCCAGCCCGATGCCCATGTGAATGGCTGTTCCGGCTGTAATTTAACTGCCTTGATATCAAGAAGATACTTGGCTACTTGCTTTTCTGTATCCATATTTTTGAATTTGGTATTACTGAATTTGCTGTTAATATTTGGTGCAAATATATTCAAAAACGCCGTTATAGCCAAACCGAAGTGAAAAAAAATGCAATATATTTTTATTTTGTGCTATTAATTAATAAATTTGCGCTGATTTGCAAATTAATACCACAATAAGAAAATGTTTGAAAGTCAGACACAAATACGGGTACGCTACGGCGAGACCGACAAGATGGGCTACTGCTATTACGGCAATTATCCAATGTATTACGAGGCTGCGCGCAGCGATGTGTTCCGCAACTGCGGATGCTCTTACCGACAGCTGGAGGAGCGCGGATTCATGATGCCGGTAATCTCGCTGAATATAGACTACAAGAAACCAGCCTTCTACGACGACCTCCTTACTATAAAGGTGTATGTACGTCAGAAACCGAGCGTAAAGATGAGTTTCGACTACGAGACCTACAACGAGGCCGGCGAGCTGCTCAACAAGGGAAACACCGTACTCTGTTTTGTAAACAAGCAGACGGGAAGGCCCTCGCTCCCACCCGATTTCTTCCAGGAGATTATCAACAAATACTTCGAATAAGCTATGCCACAGGAAAATACATCCACCCGCGAGCGCAAGAGGATAGTCACCCAGGAGCCACGCAAATACAAGGTGATAATGCACAACGACGATATTACTACCATGGATTTCGTGATAATGGTGCTCCAGGACGTGTTCTTCAAGTCATTCAAGGAGGCAGAGTCCATCATGCTCACCATCCACAACGAGGGACAGGCCATCGTGGGCATATACACCTACGACATCGCGCAGTCGAAGGTGCTGAAAGTGAAGCGTCTGGCCCAGGAGGAGAAATATCCACTCAAGCTCACAATCCAGCCAGCTTAGTTGTTATAAAAAAATAAACTAAAAATGCTCAAACAATCTTTTTTGCTCGACCAGCTTTTAGGCGACGTGGTGCAGAATGTACACAGACTGCGCCATGAGTACGTGACTCCCGAGCACTTCATGTATTACGGCCCGCTGATGCTGCAATGCGTGATGGAGTGCCTCACCGAAGCTGGCATCAACAAGAGAAACCTTCTTAGCTACCTGAAAAAACATCTTGACTCGCTGGAAAAAGTACCTGCCAGAATCAAGAACTACACCATAGAATCATCTGTAAACAT
>JAZUEG010000161.1:0-3914 GCA_045640025.1 Bacteroidales bacterium | reverse complement strand
CACGTAGAGACGCACGGCCGGGCGTCTCTACACAAAAATATAACAAATGCGCTGCTGAAAATAAATCTTTCGGCAGCGCATTTGTTATTTTTGTGTGTCGGTAACGAGCACTGGCTCCAGAACATCCTCCTCTACCCATTTCCGGAGATAAAACATTGGCAGGTTCATGTTGCCGGGAAAATCGGAGCGATCGACTTTCCTAATTGCGTCGAGTTCGGGATAACCGAAATCGAAACTCTTGCCATAGAGAATAATTCGGCCATTCTGATTGTCGATTTTCCACAGACCGCCACCAAGACACGAATCCTCGCCCTTGGGCAACAGCTCACGGTGAAGATACACATTGCCGAATATCAGCTCACCGGAATTTGCTATTATAAATTTGTTGTACATTTTTTTGATTTCAAAAATTTTACTCTCATCTCTAATCTCTAATCTCTCTCTTTCTGAACCATCCAGCTAATATAGTTCCTGATATTGAATGATACGCGCACGAAATCGCGCAAGGAAGAACACAGATTGCGGTTTCAGGAATTCCATCCTTTACAAAGAATGTGCTCGCCAAAACCGTAGCCATTCCAGCGTTCTGCATTCCGATTTCGAGGGCAAGAGTTTTCTTTTTGGGAAGCGGAAACTTCAGAAGTCGTCCCACATTGTAGCCAAGAAGATAGCCGAGTCCATTGTGCAGAACCACAACTCCGAGAACGATGAAAAGTATCGAAATCTCACCCTTGATAAGTTGTGGCTGAACCTGACTGACAACTCCGCCCACAATCATAATCAGACAGATAACAGCTAATCCTGGAGTTGATTCCATGATGCATTTCTCGGTTTTTGAGCCCGAGGTTATCGCCATTTTCAGCAGGAAACCAAGGCCCAATGGAAGAATGGTAACGAAGAAAATGTTCCTCAACATTCCCCAGGTATCAACATCGATTGATGTATCAGCTAACATATAAACCAAAAATGGAGTCATTATGGGAGCTAACAAGGTTGAAACCGTTGTCATTCCAACGGAATAGGCCACGTCGCCCTTGCAGAGAAACGACATCAGATTGCTGCTCACTCCGCCGGGACAACAGCCGACGAGGATGATTCCGACAGCAAGATAAGGATTCAGCCCGAAAATTTTTGAGAGTGTCAGCGCCAAAACAGGCATAATGATAAACTGCGCTAACGCACCGATTCCGATATCAAAAGGTCTGGCTATCAGATTCTTGAAATCCTGTGTGGTGAGAGTGACTCCCATTGTCAACATAATGATTCCGAGGATGATAGAGGAGACATTTCCCCTAACCCAGCCGAAACTATCAGGCACGAAAAACGCCACCACGGCCGTAGCAATCACCCACAGCGACGAGTGCGCCGAGAATATCTTGAAAAACTTGATTACAGATTCCATTGAATTTAATTTTTTGCAAAGATAATCATTTTTTCATATCTTTGCAGAAATAATCAAAGGCAAAAGCTATGAATTACGAACTGAGACTTTTCGACGAGATATTGTTGAAATTCGGAGTGACGAGAGGCAAATTCGGTGAATATGTATTTACTATTACAGAATTTGACGAGAGCAAAAGATCTTTGCTTCCGATTGGGTTCGTTGAGGTTGATGAAGAGTCATTAAATAGATTTTTAAGACATAGAATTTTGCCTAAGAACAGAGAATACTCTCATCAAATTCTGTCAAGAGTTGGATTACATAATATTGATTACTTGAATGTAATTATTAAAAGTAAAGGGCTTTCGCTTAACGATTCATACTGGATAACAGAAGAAGGTTTTTCTGGCACTTTTGAGGAATTCAATTTATTTGAAAACAATTTTTCTCGTGTTATGTCGAAAATCGCAATGACTGGCATTGGAAACATTTCAAAGAAAGGATTCGTTTCATCACCAGAGTTTACAACCAACGGAATGCTGAAGAAATGTTGGCGCAGAGAGAATGGAGTATATCTTTTCAAAGGTGGTACATCTGGAGCTGAAAATACAGGATTGGAACCATATTCAGAGTATTACGCTGCTCAGATTGCAGGGGTTTTGGGGATCAACCATATTGATTATAATATCAAGAAATGGAATGGTACTTTGTGCTCTACATGTAAATTGTTCACAAGCCAAGACGTTTCATATGTGCCAATTTACCGCTTTGTGGAAAAAGCCAGATTATCAAATGTTTGCAATTTTTTACAAAACTTAGGGCCAAAGTATTATGAAAAATTTTGCGACATGCAGGTATTTGATGCACTGATAATCAATACCGATCGCCACTTTGGCAATTTTGGATTATTAGTTGATAGTCATACGAATGAGATTTTGGATTTCGCTCCCATATTTGATAATGGATTGTCATTACTTTGTTATGGAACAGAACGAGATTTCAAGAAAATCAATAAGTATGCCTCTATAAAAAGTTCGCCTTACTTGACGTATGATGATATTTTGACCTTATTTCTTACGGATAAGCAGAAATCCAAACTCCGCAAGATGATTGGTTTCAAGTTCAAGCGCCATTCAAGATACAATCTCCCGAAAGCCAGACTCAAGAAACTTGAGGATTTTATCCAAAGAAGGATTGAATATATGCTGAATTTCGAGGGGAAGAATTAATTGGAAATTTGGGATTAATTTGTATCTTTGCCAAAATCAAAAAAAACGTTGCTATGACAAACACTTACAACTACTGGACAATACGAGATATGGTGATGGAGATGACTCCTGAGGACCAGGCAAGACTCTGCAACGAACTGAAAAGATATAGTTCCGCAGCAGAGCCTGAGACTGCTTTTGTATCAAGGGCAAAGCAGGAATTGGAAGAAGACGACGATTCCGACTTCAAAAACTTTCCATCATTTGGCCCTCGAACAAAGGAAGAGGCCATAGCTCGAGTACGTCAGGCTGAGCAAGATATTCTCAATGGAAATACTATGACTATGGAAGAATGTTTTGCAAAACTTAAAGAGAAACATCCATGGTTAGAAATATAATCCTCGCTCCCCAATTTCACAAATCATTGGATCAAATTTCTGATTTAGTAGGTATGGTTTATAGACCCAAAACTATGACCACATTACTAAAAAAGATTTCCAAATATTCCAAGACATTAGCAAATAATCCAATGATAGGTAGTAAGGAATTGTTATTGGAGGAACTATTGTTTGAATACAGAAAATTCATAATTAAACCATGGTTCAAATTAATATATGCTTTCACTAACGATAACATATACTTTGTTGACGTCTGGGACACTCGTCAGGATCCTGATACTTTGGTAAACAGGGTTTCTGATATCGACATTAATACTTTGTAAACTACTTCACACAAAAACAATAAATGATTTCAGTTGACAATCTTGCCGTTGAATTTGGCGGCACAGTTTTATTTCAGAACATCTCTTTTCAGATTAATGAGAAGGACAGAATAGCCCTTATGGGAAAAAACGGCGCGGGCAAATCCACGCTGTTGAAAATTCTTGCTGGCGAGCGTCAGCCTAACCGCGGACAGGTTACTGCTCCCAAGGACAGCGTAATCGCCTATCTGCCTCAGCATCTGATGACAGAGGACGGCAGAACAGTCTTTGAGGAGACTTGTCAGGCATTCTCGCACCTCAAGGAAACTGAGGCCGAGATTGAGCGTATCAACAAGGAGCTTGAGACCCGCACCGACTACGAGAGCGACGACTACATGGCTCTCATCGAGAAGGTAAGCTCTCTCAGCGAGAAGTTCTACGCTATCGACATGACCCATTTCGAGGAGGACGTTGAGAAGACACTTCTCGGTCTCGGTTTCGAGAGATCGGATTTCCAGCGTCAGACCTCTGAGTTCTCAGGCGGTTGGAGAATGCGTATCGAGCTTGCAAAACTGCTCTTGAAGAATCCAGACGTTCTCCTGCTCGACGAGCCTACCAACCACCT
>JAZUEG010000160.1:0-4512 GCA_045640025.1 Bacteroidales bacterium | reverse complement strand
AGTTCCTCGTAACAAGCATTGCAGGCAAGAAACTCACACTCGTGGCCAACAAGCCTGATGGTTCCATCAGCTGGCAATACATACTCGGAATGCCGGCCGAGGACAACGGCAACACTGGCGACAAGCCTACCAAGACTGGCTACGTATACGACCACAGCTGCAATATGTGGAAGAACACCGACATTGAGCTCGAGACATACTACAACCCAGGATGGGCAGGCGAGATGAGCACCAACTCTCTCGAGAAGGTTTCCAACCAGAAGTTCGTCGCAAAGGTTCCTACCGCCACCAGCGAGACATGGCAGGCTCAGAACAAGCTCCACACACTCCTTTCAGCTAATAGCCAGAACAATTACGACTTCTCGCTGAAGCTGAACTCTAACCTCGACCACGGCAATGTAACCGTAAAACTCACTCAGGACGGCAACGACGGCAACTTCTTCTTCACCGAGACTGTTAAGATCTCCGGCGGCGAGGAAACCGTATTCATGATGACCGACATGAAGGGTATCGACGCCGACAAGCTCATGCTCGTAATCGACTTTGGCGGAAGCCCCGAGAACTTCGAGTGCGAGATCACCGACATCGTATTCAAGGAGCACGGCTGCGACGACGGCACAGTAGTAGTACCCGAGACACCTGCCGACGATCCCGGCGCAAGCATGAATTGGGATTATTCAGCTGATGGCAACCTCTTCAAGGTGGATTTCAAAGAGCCAGCTCCATACTACAACCCAGGATGGTCCGGCGAGCTCAGCACATGGTCGTTCACATCAGGCAGCAACAACAGCTACACCGTAACATGGCCTACAGCCTGCGGCGCACAGTGGCAGGCACAGTTCCCACTCGACCCAGCTACTCCAGTATCAACAACAGCCGACAAGAAGTACGACTTCCACATCGTGCTCAACTCCACCACCGACTGCCCCAAGGTTACAGTAAAGCTTGTAAAGGTAGGCGACGACAACACATTCTACACAGCCGACCAGCACGACATTGAGGCCGGCGAGGATGTAGCTGTCAACTTTGTAGGAATGAACGGCATAGACGGCGATTTCAAGATTGTGCTTGATTTCGGATTCTGCCCAGAGAACACCACAGTTGAGATCAAGGACATCATCCTTCAGGAGAGCGCTCTCTAAACACACTCTATAATATACAAAAATGACCAAGTGAGTGGAATAATTCCATGAATTATTCCCTCACTTTTCAATTAAAAAAAACAACAAATACCACAACCCACATGAGACGATCTAATATCATGAATATAATAACCGGCGCGACCCTCATGCTGTCGCTCTGCTCCTGCAACGGCGACGACTACAAGGAAGTCACCTACAAGGACGTAACATTAAGCATCTCGCCCGAAAACCAAAAAGTGGCATTCGATGCCGATACAGTAAGATTTACCGTAACAGCCGATGGCGACTGGTCGGTGATGTCAGAAAGCGATTTCTGCAAGGTATCGCAGAACGGCGGAATAAGCGGAACCACCAACATGTACGCCGTGCTCAAGAAAAACGTAGGATCGGATGAGCGCACGGCCATACTCAAATTCCACGCCGGCAACGACTTCAAGGACTACGAGATTATTCAGGGTTTCGATGCAGCTAATGCCCAGGTATCTACCGTGCCTGCCGGATACAAGCTTGTATGGAACGACGAATTTGAGGGCAACTCCCTCGGCAACGGCTGGACCATCGAGCAGAAAGCATCAGGCTGGGTAAACAACGAGCTCCAGAACTACATAAAGGGCGCCATGGACGGCACAGATGTAATCGAGGTAAAGAACGACATGCTCAACATCAACTGTTTCAAGGCAGCTGATGGCAAGATATACTCAGGCCGACTCTACGCCAAGGAGCGCGAGGGCTGGAAATACGGCTACTTCGAGGCCAGAATCAAGCTCCCGAAAGGCAAAGGCACATGGCCGGCATTCTGGATGATGCCCGCCAACAACGACTTCGGCAAAAACCCGTGGCCAGGCTGCGGCGAGATCGACATCATGGAGGAAGTGGGCGTAGACCCCAACGTTGTGGTATCAACTGTACACTGCAATAAGTACAACAACGGCGGCACCGCCAAGGAATCGGGCCGCAAGAACATAAAGACAGCTGAAAGCGAGTTCCACATCTACGCAATGGAGTGGACAGCCAGCAAGATGGACTTCTATGTAGACGGCGACATCATATTCACCTACAAGAACGACGGCTCGGGCGTAAACGCCTGGCCTTTCAACAAGAATTTCTACATTATTCTGAACCTCGCCTGGGGCGGTGTATGGGGCGGCATGAACGGAGTAGACGAATCGGCCCTCCCGATACAGATGCAGGTAGACTACGTAAGAGTTTACCAGAAAGACGGCCCACAGGACGAGCCTGATGAGCCCCAGAAACCCGGCACACTTCCAGCAGGCGCAGCCGCCACTTGGAAAGATGCCAAGATCCTAAACACCGAGACATGGTATATGCCAGACTGGGCCACAGAGCTCAACACACTCAAGTTCAGCCAGACAGGCGACGCCAACAACTCATTCCACATTGAGGTGCCCACCGCCTGCAACGACAGATGGCAGGCCCAGTGCAAGATACACACCAACCTCGCCACAATACCCGGCAAGTCTTACACATTCAAGTGCAAGATCTACGGCAACCAGGAAAACAATAAAATCACCCTCAAGCTCGTGGAAACCGGCGTGGACGGCAACTTCGTATTCGATGAGTTTGCCTCCGTGGATGGCGACGATACCTCAACATTCGAGCTCAAGAACCTGAGCGGAATAGAGGGCGACAAGCTCTCGCTGATATTCGACTTCGGATACTCTCCCGAAGGATTCGAGTGTGACATCACTGACATCGAATTCTATCCCAACAATTAATAAAACTAACAAATCATGAAAAGAAAAAAACTGTATATAGCCGCCGCAATGGGAGCCGCACTCATAGCAGCCTCGTGCTCGGGGCCTAAGGGCGGATCGCAGAACGCCGAAGAGCATTTCATAGACAGCGTACTCAACCGCATGAGCCAGGCTGAGAAAATCGGCCAGCTCTTCCAGGTATCATACAACACTCCCGACGAGGCTATCGGCATGGCCAAGGCCGGCAAGATAGGCTCCATCATCAATATCGTGGATCCCGCCATCATCAACAAGGTGCAGGAGGCCGCGCTGGAATCCAACGCCGGAGTGCCCGTGCTGATAGGCCGCGACGTGATACACGGCTACAAGACCATTTTCCCGATTCCACTGGGACAGGCCGCCACTTTCGATACCTCGGTGGTAAGAATAGGATGCGCCGTATCAGCTCAGGAGGCCACATCCGACGGCATCCGCTGGACATTCTCGCCCATGCTCGATATCAGCCAGGACGCACGCTGGGGACGCATCGCCGAATCCTACGGCGAGGATCCATTCCTGAGCTCCATAATGGGAGCCGCCGCAGTACGCGGATATCAGGGCAGCGACTTATCTAATCCGACATCGATAGCCGCCTGCGTAAAGCACTTTGCAGGATACGGCGCCAGCCAGACCGGACGAGACTACAATGCCACATTCATCCCTGAGAGAGAGCTCAGGAACGTATTCATGCCGTCGTACAAGGCCGCCATCGAGGCCGGAGGCGCCACTGTGATGAGCTCCTTCAACGACAACGACGGTGTGCCTTCCACAGGCAACAAGCACATCCTGACCGAGATTCTCCGCGACGAGTGGAATTTCGACGGTTTCGTGGTTTCCGACTGGAACTCTGTGGTAGACATGGCCAACCAGGGATTCTGCACCGACGGCAAGGAGGCCGCACTCCGCGCCATCACCGCCGGCACCGACATGGAAATGGTTTCCACCTGCTATATCGACAACATTGAAGCGCTATTAGCTGAAGGCAAGATATCGCAGAAGCTCGTGGACGAGAGAGTGAAAAACGTACTGAGAGTGAAATACCGTCTCGGACTTTTCCAGAATCCATACATCACCACACCACAGAGCGTGAAGTATTCGGAGGAGAATCTCGCAGCCGCACAGATGGCCGCCGAGGAATCCGCCATACTCCTCAAGAACTCCAACAACATTCTCCCCCTCAATACCAAGAAGATTCTCCTGGTAGGTCCCATGGCCGATGCGCCCCACGACCAGTTGGGCACATGGATTTTCGACGGCGAGAAGTCGCACACCGTAACACCGCTCACGGCATTCAAGGAGGCCGGATACGATGTAACATACATCCAGGGACTCAAGAACACAAGAGACCTCAGCCAGGCTGATTTCAGCAAGTGCGTATCAGCTGCCCGAAACTGCGACGCCATAATCTACATAGGCGGCGAGGAGTCGATACTCTCCGGCGAGGCCCACTGCCTGGCCGACATCAACCTGAAGGGCGCACAGAGCCAGCTGATAGAGCAGCTCTCCAAGACCGGCAAGCCACTCGTAACAGTAATAATGGCGGGCCGTCCGCTCACCATAGGCGGCGAGATAGAGAAATCCGGCGCATTGCTCTACATGTTCCACCCCGGCACAAT
>JAZUEG010000159.1:0-2681 GCA_045640025.1 Bacteroidales bacterium | reverse complement strand
GTGGGAAGAGTAGTATTTCTCCCTGGTTGTATTCTTTATATACTTGTCTTGCCATATTATCTTTCTATTTTTCAGAAAGATAATAATTTTTTTTGATATAAAAAAGGCTGTCGCAAAAAAAAACTTTTTGGACAGCCCCTTTTTTTATTTCGTTATGCTATGCAGAAACAGAGTATCGCAGCTAATACGCAATATATCGCAAAATATATCAGCTTGGCCTTCTTTACCATGGCTATCATCCACTTGCAGGCCAGACATCCGCTTGCAAAGGCTGCCAGGAATCCTGCTATCAGCGGCACTGTGCCTATGCTTTCGGTGGTGGCGGGATGCGATGCAAGGTATTCAGCTGATGGCGCTATAGCATGCTTGATGTCGAGCAGCGCCTCGCCGAGTATCGGAGGTATCACCATCAGAAACGAGAACTGCGCCAGCGACTCCTTCTTGTTGCCGAGCAGGAGTCCGGTGGCTATTGTGGAGCCAGATCTCGAAAGTCCCGGCAATACTGCCACTGCCTGTGCCACTCCTATTATAAAGGCGTGGATGGGTGAGATGTTTTCCCTGGGCTGGGGCTTTATGTATTGAGTGAGGGTGAGCAGCGCCGCTGTTATCAGCAGACAGCAGCCTACAACCACCAGGCTGCCCTCAAAGATATCCTCTATCAAGTCCTTGAAACAGAATCCCACTATGGCTATAGGTATCATGGAGATGAGGATGAGGCCTGCATATCGCTGCGATTCGTTGAGCCTCTCCCAGAGACTGTTGCCCTCCTTGCTCAGCGGCTTCAGGAGATCCTTCAATATCCAGAAAATCTCTTTCCGGAGTATCAGCAGGGTAGCTAATACGGTGGCAACATGCACTATTACATCGAATGTGAGTCCTGCCTCCCTCATGCCGAAGAGGTGCTGGCCGAGCTGAAGATGGCCCGATGAGCTGACGGGCAGAAACTCTGTAAGTCCCTGCACAAGGCCCAGCACTATTGCTTGTAAAGTCTCTGCCATACGCTAAAACTGTTTTCTTATGTTCTCTGCTATCTGCTCCATCTCCTCCTTGGCTAATTCCATCTTGGCGTCGAGGTTGAGGTCGTGGAGACCATTGAGCGGTACAAGGTGAATGTGTGAGTGAGGAACCTCGAGACCAACAACAGCCATGCCGATTCTGAGGCATGGAACTGCCTTCTGGATGGCGGCGGCCACCTTCTTGGCGAATGCCATGTAGCGGCCCAGCTTGTCGTCGTTGATATCGAAGATGTAGCTTACTTCTTCCTTGGGTATTACCAATGTGTGACCCTTCTGTACAGGGTTGATGTCGAGAAATGCGAAAAACTCGTCGTTCTCGGCTATCTTGTAGCAGGGAATCTCGCCTGCCACTATGCGTGAGAAAATTGTTGCCATCTCTAAACTCTAATCTTTAAACTTTAAACTAATTAGATTCCTATTTCCAGAATCTTGAATTCCACCTCGCCGGCTGGAATCTTTATCTTTACGGTGTCGCCCACCTTCTTGCCGAGAAGGCCCTGTGCGATAGGTGTGCCGATGGAGATCTTGAACTCCTTGAGGTTGGCCTCGCTCTCGCCCACGATGGTGTAGGTCATCTTGGCCTTGTTCTTCATGTTCTGGATTGTTACCTTGTTCAGAATCTGAACCACCTCTGTCTGCATCTTGCTTGGGTCGATGAGGCGGGCGTTCTGGATAGTCTCCTGAAGCTTGGCGATCTTGAGCTCCAAAAGTCCCTGAGCCTCCTTGGCGGCGTCGTACTCGGCGTTCTCCGAGAGGTCACCCTTCTCTCTTGCTTCTGCAATCTGTCTTGATATATTTGGGCGCTCGATAGCGATCAGTCGGTCAAGTTCGTCAGTAAGTTTTTTAAGTCCCTCCTTGGTGAGGTAAGTGAAATTTGCCATTGTTTTTCTGCAATTTTTATGTTAGTAATTTATCGTTTTTTTGTATCAGCTAAAACAAAAGAGAATCCGGAATTACATGTAATTCGGATTCTCCTCAGCTGTTAAATCTTTGGCAAAGGTAAATACTTTTTTGCTCAAATGCAAATCTATTGCAAAAAAATAATAATTTTGCACCATAATTATTTTAGATACTACTATGGAATTGTGTATGATAGTGGCTGTGGACCAGAAGAATGCCATCGGCCGCAACAATCAGCTTCTTTGTCACCTATCGGGCGACATGAAGAATTTCAGGCAGCTGACGTCGGGCTGCCCGGTGATAATGGGCCGCAAGACATTCGAGAGCCTGCCCAATGGCCCATTGCCCAAGCGCACAAATATTGTGCTTAGCCGCAATGAGAACTACGTGATAGATGGCGCCATCACCTGCGAGAGCGTGGAGGAGGCACTCAATCTCCGCGTGGTCAGGAATGCCGAGCGTGTGTTCGTGATAGGCGGCGAGGCCATCTACAAGGAGTTTTTCATGAAGGCCGACAAGCTCTACCTCACCTGCATCCGCCATACATTCGATGATGCCGACGCCTATTTCCCCGAGGTGGATATCGACCACTGGCGCATCAACTCGGTGAGCGACGAGATTCCCGCCGACGAGAAAAACGATTTCCCATATTTCTTTATGGTATATGAAAAGATAAAAGGTCCTATATATTATAAGGAGGACGAATACAACGAGATATAAAATACATTGCAAATAATATTATGACACGCACGTCCGTGCGTCTCT
>JAZUEG010000158.1:0-4586 GCA_045640025.1 Bacteroidales bacterium | reverse complement strand
CTTTGTTCTCATTTCCCGCGACGAGATAGGCACCACAACTGTAACTACTTACACAAAAGAATAGTTTTTTTATAGAAAATTGGAAAAGATACTCATACAGTACCCAAAAAGCGCGCTCTCTGTGGCTCAGGATATTCAGAGCCACATCAAGAAGGCGGGTTTTGCATCCACATTGGGATGCGCCAAGATAGGCAGCGACAAGAATCCGCCTAATGTGATAATTGCCGTTATCAACTCCGATTCCATTGCCGATCCGCAGATGGTTTCGGTGCTCGACGAGGCCTCGCAGAAGCGCATAAATGTGGTGCCATACGTATGCTCCAAGCTCGAGAAGTCCATCACTGCCAACTTCTTCCTCGATGAGCACGTATGGATAGACGCCGTGGATCAGCAGCACCGCGACGCACTCGGCGACCTCTCCGACTGCCTGAAAAACAATTTCAACATCCTCAGCCGCAAGGCCTCCAAGAAGACCGATGCGCCTCAGCCCAAGGCAGCTAATGGCGGAAAAAATTCCAAGGCCAATCAGTCGGCAGGCGACAACGGCGGTATTTATAAGAAGCTGTTTTTCGTGGCACTGGGCGTTGTGGTCCTCTTGTCGATGATGCTCGTGGCCGGAGGCGGCAATATGAGCAACCGCGAGGCCAGCAATCAGATGGCCAACTTATCCAACTCCAAGAACAACGGCAATGTTCAGCTGCAGCTCAGCCAGAATCTCCGCCGCAGCGAGGAGCAGCTTGTGGGCACATGGGTGGCCAGCGGATACAATGACAACCGTTTCCGCGCCACACGTCAGGACAGCCTTGAGCATCAGCAGCTTGTGGATTATCTCCTGAGCGGAAACGCCAAGATGATAATAAACGCCAACAAGACTTTCAGCCGTCTGGGTTTTTCGGGCGACGGCAATCCCGAGACCGGCGAATGGGAATACGATTCGCAGAGCAAATACCTGAAGCTGAAACCTACCGGAATCAATCAGTATGATGTGGTTCAGATTCAGGATATTACCGATGACAAGATGGTGATAGTGGTTCAGGAGAAATACGAAAACACCAATATCATCACCAAGATTACATTTTCTAAGATTTAGCTGAAATGAAAAAAATCACTACCAAATACATCCAAGTATTTACAGCATTTCTGCTGATGGCAATACTGGGATCGTGCGGCGCCGATACCCACAAGCTCCTGGAGGGAACGTGGAATCTCAAGAAATCCACAATTCCCAACCTCGACTCGGTGGTGCAGGTGCGCAGTGCGGAATGTACACGCGGCATGACATCAGCTCTCGAAATGGTGAATACTCAGCTCGATACCTGCAAGAGCGAGCCCAACCGCTCACTGCTCATCATCAAGAAAAACGAGCTGGAAAACAGCATCAAGGAAGGTTCGCCCGAGAACATCAAGCGCCTCTTTGAGGAGCAGCAGAAACAGCTTGTGGGCGAGCTGAATCTCATCTTCGGATCCGACGGCAAGCTCGTTCTCTTTATCGGCGACGACCACACTGTGGAATCCAACACAGGTTCGTGGACATTGCAGGGCGATACCATCTGCACGCTTTTCGACAACAATCCTTCTGAAAACCTCATTATC
Source organism: Bacteroidales bacterium (assembly GCA_045640025.1). Taxonomy (GTDB): domain Bacteria; phylum Bacteroidota; class Bacteroidia; order Bacteroidales; family UBA3824; genus UBA3824. The sequence goes on along the minus strand of JAZUEG010000158.1, from coordinate 2,993 downwards.
AGGAGCATATCAGCCGGCAGCCTTGAGCTCGAATCTCAGGCCATAGATGCCACAGGTGTAAATCTCATCCTCGAATTCTCAAAGATTTAATCTTGGCAATTGTTGATGATTTTGCACTATATATATTGCAATTATCCAAATTCGTTTTATATAAGGTGAGGGCGCTTGATTCTCACCTTTTTTATTTCTATATTTGCCACTAAATCATTCATCCAATCAATATGTTAAAGAAAATTCGTGTCACATTAGCTACCCTGTTCCTCATTGGCATTACAGCCATGTTTTTGGATTTTACGGGTGTGGCTCACGCATGGCTGTCGTGGATGGCCAAGCTCCAGTTTCTGCCGGCAGTACTCGGCCTCAATCTTGCCGTAATACTCTTTGTGCTGGCTATCACCATTCTGTTCGGCAGAATTTACTGCTCGGTTATCTGTCCAGCTGGAGTATTCCAGGATCTGGTGGCCCGCATAGCAGGCAAGTTCCGCAAAAACCGCTACACATCAAGCAAGGAAAACAAGGTTCTCCGATTCTCGGTGTTGGGCGTTTTTGTACTGCTTATCCTTTTGGGATTCACCGCATTAGCTGCCGTGATAGCTCCGTATTCAGCCTACGGACGCATTGCCCAGAATCTTTTCCAGCCTGTTTATCAGTGGTTTAATAATCTTCTGGCATCAGCTGCCGAACATTACGATTCGTACTCGGTATATACCGTGGATGTATGGATCAAGGGCGGTACCGTGTTTGCCATAGCAGTGGTTACATTGCTGGTATTCACTGTATTAGCTTGGCGAAACGGACGTACATGGTGCAATAATGTATGTCCGGTGGGCACTGTACTCGGCTACGTGGCCAAGTTCTCTATTTTCAAGATTCAGATCGACAAGAGCAAGTGCGTAAACTGCACTCTCTGCGAAAAAAACTGCAAGTCGGCTTGTATAGATTCTAAGGCCGGCACCATCGACCACACACGCTGTGTATCGTGCATGAACTGCATAGGCAAGTGCCGAAAGGGCGCCATCAAGTTTGCAAGGGCAGTCAAAGTACCTGTATCAGCTGATACAAAACCTACTGATACCGGCCTGCGTGCAATGCTCACCACCGGCGCAGTGCTTGCAGTTTCGGGAGTGGCCAAGGCTCAGGAGAAGACCACCGACGGCGGATATGCTGTAATCGAGGACAAGAAAATCCCTGTACGCGAGACACCTGTAAAACCTTCTGGAAGCATCAGCTTGAAGAATTTCCAGAGCCATTGTACTGCTTGTCAGCTTTGTGTGGCAGCTTGTCCTAATGGCGTGCTGCGTCCAAGCGGAAAACTTGAGAACTTCATGCAGCCTGAAATGAGTTTTGAGCGTGGATTCTGTCGTCCAGAGTGCACACGATGCAGCGAGGTTTGTCCTTCGGGAGCCATCCTCAAGATTACTCGCGAGGAGAAGACCGCCATACGTGCCGGTCACGCTGTATGGGTCAAGCAGAACTGTCTGCCGGCCAAGGACGGAGTTTCGTGCGGCAAATGTGCCAAGATGTGTCCATCGGGCGCCATTACAATGGTACCAATGGAGGAAGGCAGCAAGGTGATGATTCCTGCCCTCAACTCTGAGCGCTGTCTCGGATGCGGAGCCTGCGAATATTACTGCCCATCGCGCCCGCTATCAGCTATCTACGTGGAAGGCAACGACGTACACGGTGAAATGTAGGAGTTAGTTACGAATTACGAATTACGAATTACGAATTCTCTAATCTCTAATCTCTAATCTCTAATCTCTAATCTCTAATCTCTAAACTCTAATCTCTAATCTCTAAACTCTAATCTCTAACCACTAATCACTGAATCCAATATGAGCAACAATATAAATAGACGTGAGTTTTTGGGAATTGCGGCAGGTGCAGCGGCTGTAACAGCTTTGGCGGCCTGTGGCGGCAGTTCCGACAATGACCTGGTGGACCGCGGTGGCACCACCAGCGTTTCCAAGGAGATTCCCACCGACAAGATGACAATGCGCACCAATCCAAAGACCAAGGACCAGGTTTCGCTCCTCGGCTATGGAATGATGCGTCTGCCTACCGTTTCTAATGTGTCGGCCCGTGAGAGCAACGACGAGATCGACCAGGAACAGGTAAACAAGCTTATAGACTACGCCATTGCGCACGGTGTCAACCTTTTCGATACATCGCCGGCATACTGCAAGGGCAAGAGCGAGGCGGCTCTCGGCAAGGCTCTCGCAAAGTATAGCCGTGACCAGTATTTTGTTTCCACCAAGCTCTCAAACTTTGCACCTCAGCAGTGGAGTTTCGAGGAAACCAAGAAGATGTACGAGAATTCGATGAAGAACATCGGAGTCGATTATCTCGACTATCTGCTGCTCCATGCCATAGGCGGATCGTCGGCGGCCGGCGACTGCATAGCAACCCTCAACGCAAGATACATCGACAATGGAATTCTCGATTACATGATGAAGGAGCGTGAGGCCGGCAGAATCAGAAATCTCGGTTTCTCGTATCACGGCGATATCCGCGCATTCGATTTCCTGCTATCTCAGCACGACAAATACAAATGGGATTTTGTGCTCATCCAGATGAACTATGTGGATTGGAAATGGGCCAATCAGCTGAATCCTGCAAATACCGACGCCGAGTATCTCTACGCCGAGACTTGGGAGAAACGCGGAATTCCCGTTTTCATAATGGAGCCGCTTTTGGGAGGCCGATTGGCCAACCTGCCTCAGAGCCCTACCGAGATGCTGAAGAAGCGCAAACCTGAAAACAGCATCGCGTCGTGGAGTTTCCGCTGGCTGGGCAGTCACGAGGGAGTGCTCTCCATCCTATCGGGAATGACATACATGGAGCACCTTCAGGACAATCTGAAAACGCTCGCCCCATTGGAGCCCTGCACCGAAGACGATTTCCAGTTCCTTCAGCGCGTGGCCGATGAGTTCGTAAAGTTCCCGTTGATACCTTGCACCACCTGCCAGTACTGTATGCCGTGTCCTTACGGA
>JAZUEG010000157.1:0-3766 GCA_045640025.1 Bacteroidales bacterium | reverse complement strand
ATATAAGTTCTTTGATATCTTTATTGGAAAGAATTGACAAAATCCGCAATCCCGAAATTAAAAACGAATTGGTACAAATTGAATTTTTGTTATATTCTTATATAGACAGCGATGGATGGATTAATGAATCATTATTTGTTTATGAGTTAACACATAATCCTGAATTGATGATTCAATTAATAGAACTTGCATATAAATCTGATGATGAATCTGATAATGATGCTAATAATGATGCTTTTGTTAAATTGGCTCAAAGGATTCTCTTTCACGGATGTAAACTTGCCCCAGAAATTGCCTCTCCTGAAGATGAAATCGATTTTGTTAAGTTCATTGAAGATTTATTGAAATTGGGAAAAGAAAGGAAACGTACAAAAGTCATCTATCATATTGTTGGAGAAATTTTGGGTGACTTGCCACGTAACGAAAATTATCCACCAGAATTTCTTTGCGAGATAATTGAAGATTTGTGCAATGAAAACGTTGAATGTGGGTTTAGACACAGGGTTTTCAATAATAGAGGGGCTTATTTTGTTGGAGATGGCACACCTGATAATAATTTAGCCTTTAGTTTTGAAAGGTACAAAAACAGAATTAGTCCCGAATATGGAAGAATTAGAAAAGTATTTGAATCTTTATCTGAAGGTTATAAAGATGACGCAAAATATTTTAAGATGAGTCACCAAATGCAAGATTTGGAGAGATAATAGAATCCTCATTTGTCGTATAGATGATGAGTTATTTAGTCATCGTCATTTATTCACATTCAACTCTATTTGAATAGTTTATTAATTTATAATCAAAACCCTCCATTCTCTTCTCAGAAAATGAAGGGTTTTGTCCTTATTCCCACTCAAAATTTTCTATCCCGGCGCCTATCTCGAAATGGAGTTTGGCTATTCCGAGATCTACTTTGGTGTAGCCGGCTAACGAGAATCCTTTGTTGGCTTTCACCTTGTTTGGTGCCACGTATTCAAATGTATATTTCTGCTGATTTATCGCTGAAGGTGCGCAACTCACCATTTTAAGTCCTTTGGCAAACCATTCAGGGGCTTCTGAAAGGTTCTTGCAAAGTTGTTCGGGAGTTTTCTTTTTGGGAGTGAATTTCAGAGGCTCGCCATAACCCAATGCTGTCAGGGCCATAACCTTGTCGCCGGGATTAAGTGTGTAGGCGTCTTTCACGCTCTTGTAAGTAAGCCCTACCCAACAGGTGTTGAGTCCAAGTTGCTGGGCAAGCAATACGAGTTGCTCGCCATAATATCCTGCATTCTCCTCAAGACAGTCAGATGACTTTCCGGCAATCACGAGATAGTTCTCAACTCCCGAAAACATACCATACGACAATATTCCCGAGAAGGCTCTCTTCTCATTTGTCACCAACTGGATATTGATATTTCCAAGTATGTTGCATTCTTCTATCTTGCTGTTTAGGGAATTGATTATGTCGTCGGATAAATTCATTTTCTTGTATTTACGCACGCTCCGGCGCTGTTTGATTGCCTCTTCTATTGTCATTGTATGGTAAGGTTTTTAATGATTATAAATATCCCCAAAGTTTGCTTCAAGCATTACAACTTGGAATGTGTCTTTTTCTCGATAGCCTAATACGGGGTGATTGTCGCCTGTGGCGCGAAGAACCAAGAAACGCTGAATTTCGTCGGGCACATTCTTTATTTGTGGTTTTATTGATTGTCGGGGTATTGTCTCTGTTCCCAAACCGTGTCGAGGTGCTGAGTATATAGCCTGCCAAGTCAAGGAAGAGAATTTTGTTAGATGAATTAGAAAATCCTTGAAGAATTTTGCTTCCTTGCAATCAATCCAAGAAACTTCGTTTAAATGCTCAAATCCAAAAACAACCTTTGGTGGTTCCTCTATTCTTGATTTTGATATAGTAAGTACTTTTGAGGTTTTCTTAATTGCCATTATACTATCCTTTCCTTGAAAAATTCTGTCATTACATTTCGTGAAATCACTCCTTGTTTCGGGGTTGTTAACCAAGGTGTTTCAGAGTGAGTTTGTGTTACCAATCCTGATGCGGAAAACTCGTTGTAAACTTCAAACACTTCATTGAAAAGGTTTTCCTCGATTTCACTTAACGCAATGGGATCTTTTTCGGGTTCTATTCCTGATCTTCCGTGCGATTTGTAGTGGTTATAGACTTCTGGAACTACGGGACCGAATTGCCAAGCCATAATGTCGTTTTCGAATAGGGGCGTGCCAAAGTATGCCAAATGAAACCCCTGCTCATAATATAGCAATTTCTGAAGTTTCATATTTGACAACAATTCACTTCCTTCGTCAACGAATGCCCTGTGAATTAATTTGTTGGCTATATCTATTACCGGATATGGCATTTGCTATTTTCGTCTGGTTTTTAATATAAGTTAAACAACAACTATTTATTACTTATTCTCTGCAAATATAATTTATTCCTTATTCAAAACAAAATTTATTCGAATTTATTTTCGAAATGCAATTTCCATAAATAAAAATTCCCTTCCATAATACTATACGGAAGGGAATTTTATATAGTCAAAGATTGTTCTTCAATCCTTAGCAACCAATGCTCTTCAGATACTCGATAGCACCGGCGGCTGCCTTGCGGCCGTCGCCCATTGCGAGGATTACTGTTGCGCCACCGCGAACGATGTCGCCACCTGCGAAGATATCCTTGATGTTGCTCTGGTTGGTCTCAGGGTTAACGATGATTGTGCGACGCTTTGGATCTACGTCCAAGCCCTCTACTGCTGATGTGATGATTGGGTTTGGTGATACACCTACTGCCACTACAACACCCTCGCAGTCAACGAGGTACTCGCTTCCCTCTACTGGAACTGGACTTCTACGGCCTGATGCGTCAGCCTCGCCGAGTTCCATTTTCTGAATCTTGGCCTGCTTTACGCGACCCTTCTCGTCGGCGATGTACTCTACAGGATTGTTGAGAGTCATAAACTCTACGCCCTCCTGCTTAGCGTGGTGAACCTCCTCGAGACGTGCTGGCATTTCGTCCTCGCCACGGCGGTAAACGATCATTGCACGCTCGGCGCCAAGACGCTTTGCTGTACGTACAGAGTCCATAGCGGTGTTGCCTCCACCTACCACGATGATATTCTTGCCCTTGAGCACTGGAGTGTCGTACTCAGGATCGTTGGCGTGCATAAGGTTAACACGTGTCAGGTACTCGTTGGAAGAGAAGATACCGTTAGAGTTCTCACCTGGGATGTTCATAAAGCGTGGAAGACCTGCACCTGCGGCGATGAAGAATGCCTTGAAACCGCGCTCTCTGAGTGTCTCGAGAGAGATTGTACGGCCGATGATAGTGTTGGCCACGAACTTGACGCCCATTTTGCCGAGGTTCTCAATCTCAGCGTCAACAATCTTCTTTGGAAGACGGAACTCAGGAATACCGTACTTGAGCACGCCACCAATCTCGTGGAGAGCCTCGTAAACGGTAACGTCGTAACCCTCGCGGGCCATATCAGCCGCCCAAGCCAATGAGGCAGGACCTGAACCGATTGCTGCTACCTTTACACCGTTGTTAGGCTTGCAGGCAGGAACGGCCATTTTGCCGCTCTCGCGCTCGTAGTCGGCAGCGAAACGCTCCAAGTAACCGATTGCAACGGCTTTCTTCTTGAGTTTCTGGGTGTAGAAACACTGGCTCTCGCACTGCTTCTCCTGTGGACATACACGACCGCAAACTGCTGGAAGTGTGGATGTCTCCTTGATAACGGCTGCGGCGCCGAGGAAGTCCTTGCCCTCGATCTTCTTG
>JAZUEG010000156.1:0-2855 GCA_045640025.1 Bacteroidales bacterium | reverse complement strand
GCGGAATTTCAGGCTTGTAGTTCTTTCGCCGTATTCGTTCAGGTGGTTGAGATAATTTCCCAATCCCTGATAACCACTTCTTCTATAGAATATTACTGTGGCAGAATCTGGCACGTCCTTGTATTCGCAGAAAGTTGAGGTGTCGGTATCTGCCTTGCTGGGGTCGTATATCCAGTAGTTTCTTCTTAGGCAGCTAATGGCATTTTTATTTGTTACCGCCAGTTCCTCCTTGTTGTCGCTTAGGGTTACGCTGATGCACTCCGAGCCATTGGCGTTGCTGAGGCTGAGGTCGAGATTGTCGCCGTTTTTCTTGACGCTCTCGTAGTCGTAGAACTGGTTGTTGTAGATGGCGAACTCCTCATAGAGGCCAAGTTCTATTGCGCCGTTGTTGGTCCAAGTGGCGATGTATTTCTCAGGAATCGCCCTGTCGTAAGGATGGCAGGCTGATGCCGATGCCAGGATTACTAATGTGAATATGTAGATGTATTTGTTCATTTTTGATTTTCGATTTTTAATTTTTGATTGATTGTATTTTCGGTTTGATTATGACACGCACGTCCGTGCGTCTCTACGAGCGAATCTCTATTCTCTCATCTCTAAACTCTCCACTCTTTATACAACTCCACCACCTCTTCTATCGAGATTCCTATCATGTCGATCTCGTGGAAGAATTCGGGGAGCTGGGTTTTCATGAAGTCGGCCTTTCGGATGGAGCGGATTATATCTTTTGCGCCATTAGCTACAAAATAACCTATGCCGCGCTTGTTGTAGATAATCTCGCTCTGCTGTAGGTAGTCGTAGCTGCGCGCCACGGTGTTGGCGTTTACCTCCAGATTGCTGGCGTATTCGCGTACCGATGGGATGCGCTCGTTCTCCTTGTAGCGGCCGGTGATGATGTCGTTGCAGATGCTGTCGGCTATCTGCAAGTATATTGGTTTTGTGTCCTTGAAGTCCATAGGCTTATCGTATTTGTTTGCGGTTGATGAAGAAATACTGGATACCGAAGTTTGCGGCCGCGAGTATCAGCCACAATATTATTACTACCACTCGGTAATTGTTGTGGCCATCCATGATGTATCTGAAAATCGGGTCCATCCACTCGCAGTTGATGTGCCTGTCCATCAGGTAGATGAAGTAGATTGTGAGGCCTATTGATACGGCCGCGAGTATTATGGAGAATTTCCTGATGATGCTCGCCCAGCTCAATACCACCATGCTGAAGAATGTGGCCATTGCGGTGAACATGAAGTAAACATGTGGACGCTCGTAGTCTCTTACCCTTTGCGTGAGGACGTCGAATTGGGTGTCTTCGTATATCTTCTCTCCCTGTCCGAAAAACCAGTATGCTATTACGAGCATTGTCCAGGGTATCAGCCACGAGAAAATGAGTTTCGAAGTCATCTTCTCCAGTGTTGTGGCCGGCAGCATTATGAAATCGAGGCGGCTGTTGGCCTTGTCGATGGCCTTGTAGGTGTAGGAGTTGATGAAGATGCAGCTGATGGCCACCAATACGGCACCGAATACGAGGAAGCCCTGAATGTTGTGGAAGTGGTATGACAATCTCATTTGCTCCGATCCTGTAATTCCGTGAAAGAGTATCAGGATCAGGATGATGGCGCCGAGGTAGATGGCGTTGATGAGCCATGATGTGGCGAAATCGCGGCGGAGCACTGCGCCGAAACGCTTTATGTTGAATATGTTGTTCATGTTTTTTTCTGCTTTATTATGTGAATTCGATGAAATAATCGTCTTGCGCCTACGGCGAAGTGTTTTACATAAATTATCATGAATTGACACGAATTTTTCATAAATTACTTTATATGAGAAAATTTTTGATCAATTTATGTTAATTCGTGGTAATTTATGTTCCCCAAAAATACGCCGAAGGCGATAATGTATTTTTGTCGAATTCTTCGTTTGTTAGAATATCGAATTTATTTCCTGAGGGTTGCTGAGTACGGCGTTGAAGAGGAGCTCGATGTCGAGGGGCGATTCCTCCATCTCGTTCTGCTTTTTCCAGACTGCCGCGTCGCCGCCGATTACTGACTGACGGTAAAGCACCCCGTCGTTGGGGTCCATTGGTTTCAGCATTCCGAACATCAACTTGTCGGTAATCTCGCCCACGTTGCGGTTGAAGGCAACTGATTTCTGGTTGAGGATTACAATTTGGTCGATTAGGTTCTCAACGTCCTTCACCTGATGCGTGGAGATGATGATGGTCCTGTCATCGTCCATGCAGCTGGAAACCACTTTTCTGAACTGACTCTTGGATGGGATGTCGAGGCCGTTGGTGGGCTCGTCCATGAGTAGGAGAGAGGTGTTGGTGGCCAGGGCGAAGCATACAAGAGCTTTCTTTTTCTGACCCATCGAGAGTTTCCCGAGCTTGGCTTTCATGTCGAGGCCGAAACCCTGGATGCATCTGAAAAGTGTCTCGCGGCTGAAGTTGGGGTAGAACACCGAGTTGATGTCAACGTATTTCTCCAGGCTCATGTTGGGCAGCTCAAACTCCTCTGGAACGATGTAGATGTCCTGGAGGTCTGATGGCAGGCGACGCGCGATGTTGCTGCCCTTGAAAGTCACCTCGCCGCTCTTGGCCTTGAGAAGTCCGCTTAATATATATAGGAGCGTTGACTTTCCCTCGCCGTTGAGACCCAGGAGGCCGTAGATTTTTCCTTCCTCGAAACCGAGGCTCAGGTTCTGGAATACTTCGTGATTCCTGTACCCGAATGTCAAGTTGTTTACTGAAATCATAACTTTTAGTGTTTATGTTTAGTAGTGTATTAGTGAATTAGTACACTGCAAAGATAGGGCGGGTGTTTGGAATGTGCAAATCTTTTTGAAAGTTTTTTGCAAAA
>JAZUEG010000155.1:0-4249 GCA_045640025.1 Bacteroidales bacterium | reverse complement strand
GGTGGAAACGGTAGATGCGGGCGGTGTAGCTGTCATCCACGATGTACTCCTCGTAATTAGCCGGCTCCTCCTGCTCTGCGGCCTCCTGATTGCCGTTGGCTGGAGCGGCCTGAGCAACTCTGCGAACGCCGTACACCTCGTCGGCATACATGGCTGTAGTGGGGCTGGTGAGCACTATACAGGAGCTCAACAGAGAAGCCTGAAGCGCCAGTGCGCAGGCTCCTATTATCAATGAATTAATTTTTTTCATTTTTGTGTCCTCCATTTATTAGTTTGTTTGCAATAATTGAAAAATTAAATTTCCCAATATTAGTTATTTTGAATCACATTCTAAAATATTGTTGTCAAAATAAGTGTTAACTGAATAATAAAAAATGTTAAATGAGGAGGCAGGTTATTGCAGCTAATGGCAATTATATTACTTGCTCTCCTCATTATCAATCAGTTAGGCACAAACTTACTCAATAGCCTTCAGACTCATGTCGAGGCTCTTGATCTGGTGAGTGAGGGCGCCAACGGAGATATAGTCCACACCTGTAAGAGCATAATCGCGCAGAGTATCGAGAGTGATACCGCCCGACGACTCGGTCTCATACTTTCCGCCTATCAGCTCCACAGCCTTTCTCGTCATCTCGAGGTCAAAATTGTCGAGCATAATCCTGCGGATGCCGCCTACCTCCATTGCCTCGCGTATCTCGTCGAGGTTTCGGGTCTCTATCTCGATATCCAGCTGCTTGCCCTTGGCCTTGCAGTAGTTCTGAGCGGCCTGGATAGCCTGCTTGATACCGCCGGCAAAATCCACGTGATTGTCCTTGATAAGAATCATGTCGAAGAGGCCGATACGGTGGTTTACTCCGCCGCCAATCTTCACGGCCTGCTTCTCGAGCAGACGCAGACCCGGAGTAGTCTTTCTGGTATCGAGCACCTTGGTATGGAGGTCGGCAATCTTCTCGGCATATACGTGGGTCTGGGTGGCCACACCACTCAATCGCTGCATAAAATTGAGCACAAGACGCTCGGCCTGGAGTATCGAGATTACATTGCCCTCCACAGTGAAAGCGATGTCGCCCTTCTTAACTGGAGTGCCGTTCTGGAGCATCACATTAACCTTGAGCTCGGGATCTACGGCCTTGAATATCTTGAGAGCCACATCAATACCGGCCAGAATGCCGTCCTGCTTGATGATAAGGCGGGCGGCGCCCTTCTCGTCGTGGGGGATGGTGGATAATGAGGTGTGGTCGCCGTCGCCGAGGTCCTCGGCAATGGCAATCTCAATAAGGTCGTCTACAAGACTTTCGAGATTTTTCATTTTTTATAAGATTGTTTAGTTAGCTAATATAGTTAATACTGCGCAAAGATAATGAATTTCAACAACAAAAAAGCCAGAATTTTAAAAAATAAAATTCCGGCTCTCAAAAAAAAAGGTTTTCTCAAAATTCTAGTAGAAATACATACCTGTAATTACGGTGTGATTGTTTACCGTACGCAGGGCGTAGTCTACTGTATATTGTCTACCGCTGGCAGTCGTCATATTGCACGAAATATAGTTTCGGCTCTGTGAGCTCTCGCAAATCTGCGGCTTGTTGGTGCGGAAAAACTCCTCCACCACCTTCTGCGCCTCCTGACTCGTGATATTCACCTTCGAATTGTTGAACGCCACATCCACATTAGGGGCAAAGTAAGCAGAAATCTTGCTCACCTTTCCTTCCTGGATGGCGTCGTTGATGAGGTTCTTGATCTGGGTGTCCTGAGAGGCTCCCATGCAGAATGCGCCTATTATTATAACGGCCAGCAGAGCTGCTATTATCGTGCGTTTCATAATACTCAAAAAATTAAATTTTTTTCAAAGCTGTTGATAGTTCGCACTTATAATAGCAAAAAGCATACCAAAAACTATTTCACGGCACTCTCTATCAATACATCCTCGGTGCGGTTGTAGAAATCCTCGAGCTTGGCATTGAACTGCTGACGGGGCAGGCTGCTCCATTCACGGACATCAGCTGTAATATCGCTGAATGTGATGGCCACCTTTCGCCTCGGCACGCGCATGAAACCGAATGTGAATACAAACTTGAGCGACCTGCCTAGAAGGCTCATCAAATTAGGTGTACGCTGCTTGCCGTAATTGCTCCACGCGCTGCCCCAGAGTCCGTGGATCTCCACTCCTATCACGCGTGTATGACCGGGAAGCACCTGGGCAGCATTGTAGGCCATGCGGCGGTTGCCGATGGTCTCGAGTCCATCCATGGTGATATGGCCCGATGGATAGAAGATTATATTAGACCCTGCCATTAGCTGATACTCTACTATAGAATCCAGCTTCTTAACCTGCTCAAGGCCAGCCCTTCCGCCCTCGCGGAGATCGGGTACCTGAACTGAATCGAACATGGAAAGCACGTAGGCAACCGGCGCGCTCTGGAAGAAACGGCTGTCCACCATGGACTGAATCTTGTAATCGTAAAGCTCCGAAAACATGATGATGGGATCGAGCAAGGCGCGGTGCATAGGCATCATCAGAAAATTCTCACCTTCCTCTACATCAAGCACTTGCTTGTTTCTGAGATCGATATCGTAATGGATATGCAGCAGCTTGGATACAAAGAAACAGAATGCGCCCTTGTAGGTGAAGAGAAACACGATAGACCATATCAGCATCACCAAACCATCCACCAGGAATACGCAACCAGATGTCAGCCAGCGTGTTACAAGTATATTGGTAAGCGAGGCCAGAAATATGAAAATAAACGACACAAGATTGAAGTAGGCCAAAACAATATTCAGCTCCGACGATTTGGACTTGCGCTGAATCTCGGCATCAAGCGGAATCTTGAACATACCGCCCAGGAATGCCACCATGGCCATAATGGCAGAAAAAACATAAACACCGCCGCCCATCTCAGCAAACGGAAGCGAGTATGCCAATATCATAAGCACGCTGATGGCGATACCGAGAAAGGGGGTACAGCCCAGCAGATAATGTTTCTGATTGATGTGTCCGCCCACAAGGCAGCCGGATGTAACTCCCACAGCCATAAGGGCAAGCAGAAATCCCGTATGCGACGGCGACATGCCAAGCTCGGCCGGGCAATGCACTATCAGGATAATCTGCAGCGAGGCACTCAGCCACCAGAAGAGCGAGAGAAAGAGAATCACATTATTGAGGCCCTTGGTGCGCCTCACAATCCTGAATGTATCGCGGATAAAGACCACAGGATTGGCCGACGACTCCTCGTTGTAGGCCTGCTCTTGGGCGCGGATACCGTAACTGCTGCCAAGTCCAGCCACTGCCAATGCCATGAGCACCAGCGATATATACAACAGATTTGGGTCCTCGGCCATCAGCGATCCCACAAATGTGCCCACCAGCATTCCTATAAAAGAGAACGCCTCCATGCCGGCCATGCCGATAGATATGCCCTCGGTGCCGCCTATGTCCTTGATGAGTCCGTACTTAGACGGCGAGAACAATGCGCTCTGGAATCCCATGAGCAGACATCCGGTAATGGCCAGCGGAAGATTCTGAAAATAGAATCCCAATATGGCCAGTATCATGATGGGAACCTCGAAAATCTTGGCTACGCGCACCACCGACACCTTGCTGAAAAAATGCGGAATCTTGCCGGCCAGCGGAGAGAAAAATACATACGGCACCACCATCGATGCCGCTATTATGTTCACTATCATCGATCTGGACTCCTCGCTCACCCATGTGGCGGCCACAAAACATACAAGGCTCTTCAGCACATTGTCGTTCATCACGCCAAACAAGTTGGTGGAATACAGCGGAAAAAATTTACGGAACTTGTTCATAATTTTTGATGTTGTGTTAGCTTATTATATATAGTGTATCAGCTAATACAAAAATGAAAAAAATTGCGCAACATTTTCCGAAAAAAATGCTGCGCAATTTTCTATTGTAGTGCATATCAGCTAATACATATCAGCTGATGGCGAAAACTTAGTCGAGCTGGTCCTTTCCGTGGCAGTTCTTGTATTTCTTGCCGCTTCCGCATGGACATGGGTCATTGCGGCCCACCTTCTTCTCTACCCTGATAGGCTGAGGCTTCGATACAGGACGCTGCTGAGGCTGAGGCTGCTGAGGCTTGGGCTCGTCGGTAATCTTCTGAGCCTCTTCCTTGGTGGCCTTCATCTTCTCCTGCTCACGCTTGAGAGCCTGAGCGCGGGCCTCTGCCTGTGCCATGGCCTGAGCCATAGCCTGCTGCTGCTGACGCATCATCTCTGGATCCGG
>JAZUEG010000154.1:0-10008 GCA_045640025.1 Bacteroidales bacterium | reverse complement strand
GCCTATCTGTATTGGGGCAATCCTACACTCTACGGTGTAAGGCTGAACGAAGACATGATCTCCACCAGCGGCGAGATCATCGAATTCCCCCACATCGAGGACTATCAGGAGGGGCCGTGGTTCTACAAGCGTGACGGCAATTATTATATGGCCTTCGCATCAACCTGCTGCCCCGAGGGCATAGGCTATGCGATGAGCGACAATCCTCTCGGTCCCTGGGAGTACAAGGGTCACATCATGGACCACACCACCCAGACTCGTGGTAACCACCCCGGTATCATCGACTTCAAGGGCAAGTCATACTGCTTCGGTCTGAACTACGACGTGTTCCGTCTGGAGACAAGCCGCCATGCTGAGCAGCGCTCCGTCTCTGCTGCAGAAATGACATACAATGCCGATGGCACGATTCAGGAACTGCCATATTTCTTCGACTGCAAACTGGAGCAGGTGGGACGTTTCGACCCTTACCGTCACGTAGAGGCAGAGACGATGGCATGGGGTTACGGACTGAAGACCACACGCGAGAATCCTTCTGGTCCATGGAACCCTACCCTCTTCGTAACCGACATCGATGATGGCGAGTACATTCTCATCAAGGGTGTTGATTTCCAGGGAGGTGGGGGTAGTTTCACAGCATCATGCTCAAGGCACTTGTATGGTGGAACCATGGAACTGCACATCGACAATCCTGAAGGAAAGTTGATAGGAAGCATCAACGTGCCATACACAAGAGACAAGTATGAGACGTTTACCACTCCTATTGAGGGCGCCAAAGGCGTTCACCACCTCTATCTCGTATTCAAGGGTGGCAGACAGCAGAAGAATAACCTCTTCAACTTCGACTGGTGGGAAATGAGCAAGGCTCCGCTTCACACGCAGGTAGTAGAAGAAGGTGGTACGGGAGAGTACAAAGCCATCATGACAGAGTTTGAGGATCTGCCAGCCCACACTGTATTCATGCCAAGCGACCTCTCTAAGTTCAATAAGAAGAATCCTCTTCCTGTGCTTGTATGGGGCAACGGTGCCTGCACCAATTCGCCTTGGGAGCATTTCAAGTTCCTCAACGAGATTGCCTCGCACGGCTATTTGGTAATCGCAACTGGCTACATTCCGATGGAGGAGGAGCCATACCGCGGACCTCAGTCGTCGGCAGAGCAGCAGATTCAGTCCATTGACTGGGCCATTGCAAGAAATTCCGACAAGAACAGCCCTCTCTACGGCAAGGTTGACACCAAGAAAATCTGCGCCGCAGGTATGAGTTGCGGAGGTCTTCAGACTCTCTACAACTGCGCCGACCCACGCATCAGCACTTATATGATCTGCAACAGCGGACTCTTCAACAATCCTATGGGTGCCATCCCCGGAATGCCGATGCCTACCAAGGACAAGCTGACTTCCATCCACGGACCTATCCTCTATATGCTCGGCGGCAAGGAAGATATCGCCTACGAGAACGGTATGGACGATTTCAAGCGCATCAACCACGTACCCGCCATTGCGATTAATCTTCCAGTAGGACACGGCGGCACATACCGTCAGCCTCACGGTGGCGAGTTCCGTTTCCCAGCCGTAGCCTGGCTAAACTGGCAGCTTAAAGGCGACAAGGAAGCCTCAAAAATGTTCCTCGGCGACAAGCCCGGAATTTTGGACAGAAAGGACTGGACCATCGAGAGGAATGAGAAGGTGAAGTAAGAGATTGAAAAAAAAGATTGAAAATTATTTTTTTTAGAAAGAAAATGTTTCTATCTTTGCAAAGTCATTAAAAGGAATTCGCGTCAAAGGATGACAACCTTTGTGATTTTTACGGAAATCATTTCGAGCCTTTAAGATATTAAAGCCCGGCATTAGCTTGCTGGGCTTTATTTATTTTTAATTGCTGTAATGCAGTATTGAACGTATTGATTGTTGGATTTTTGAAGTCCCACTGTTAATTTTATATTCTCATACGCCAACATTATCAACATTTTAGAAAATGATTTTTGATTTTTGTTGTTTTTAGCTGGGGTTTCTGAAATTTTCTTTGCTTTCGACAATACTTCTGTTAATTTCAAGACCGCTAATGTTGACTCGTAACTTCTTGCGGCTTTTTCGTATGTTTCGTTTATGGATATAAACTTTACGAAAATATCGGCATTTAGACTTTTGTTGAAAATTTTCTTTTCTGGATTCAGACTAATCCATTGAGCGTAAAAGTCTTTGATGATTTTTTCTCTAGTTTTTATTTCTTCCTTTGTATTTCCTTGAGGTATATCCATTTTGTAGTGTTTTTGTGTTAGGTACAAAAGTAACACAATCCTCAGTATTGACAAATTTATTAGATAATAATTTACGGAAAAATTTGAAGGTCGGGGATTGATGTAATCGATGAATAAATATATTTCATTTTTTATCATTTTTTTCTTAATTTTGAGCCGATTACTAATTACCAATCCCAATTTGAATATGAAAAAAACTTTATTATTGATTTCTGCTCTGTCGCTGGGGCTGCTGGCTTCGTGCGGAGGTGGCAATGGGTCTCAGACTCAGGAGAAAGCTGACTCGCCATCAGCTGCCATGGAAATGGAAACCGACTGGACTCCGCCTACTGATACCATCATCAGCAAGGTGTGGGACGCCTTGAAGAAGACTGGCGACGACTATATCTTCGGCGACGATACTCCAAAGATATGGTCCACCACTATGATGGGTGTTGCCACCGAGAATGAGGAAAGACTCATTGCCTGCTATCAGCGCGACTCGATATGGCTTGTGATTGCGCAGAGGTGGGGCCATCGTTTCTATTATTACAACGAGAACACCGGCGGGATAAATTTAATTCCTGAGCAGGAACTCCGTGAGAACTTTCCTGAATTAGTAAATCGGGGCAGAAAGTTGGGGTACTACAAAAATTGCTTTATTATTAATAATCCTATGTATGAGGGCGCTGTTACGTACACTTGCACCAAAAACGGATTCGAGAGATCGGTGAGCGATAATTATTGCAAGTTCCTCTTCTTGGACGATGAAATGAAATGCGACGCCTCGGCTTTCGACGCGCTTACAGGTCCCGATTTCGAGAAGATTCCAAACGGCGTTAGGCTCAAGACCTCAAGGTTCGGATTGCGCCATACCACGGAGTGCGTTACCGATTATGTGGCCTCCACTCTCGGAACCCCGATATCAGATGCGAATGGGTATCAGCTCCATACCAAATTCCCTGGTCCTTTCTACGAGTGGCGCGATGAGTCCAAATCAAACGGCAAGTATGTGCTTATCAAGACCTTGTTTGTGAATACCGACAAGAAGATCATGGGAATCGTAAGGATGACGGCCAACGATGAAAATTCCAATATCTCTGACATGACATTCGAGACCATTCCCTACACTCTCGACAATATGCCGTTCTCCAAGGACAAGTGCTATGTGGACTTCACCAAGCCTGTTTATGCACGCGTATATAACGACGATTATCTGGATTATGTGATGGATTACCGCATCTACAACGACTACAACGAGATCATTGAGCACTACTGGGTGGAGGATGATGTGTATGACATGCCTCTGATCAACCATTATGCTTTTTATTATCGTCACGACGGCACCATCGACACCGTAAACCGCTCGGCTGTAGAGTGTACTGAGTATGATTTCAGAAACGAGAACTATAACGAAATTCATGATGGCGTGGCTTACAACGGTTCGGAATCCAGATTCCAGATACCATCAAGGTTCGACGAGACCAAGTACGACGACCAGGACCGTCTGATATACTCCAAATACAAGGCAACCTACAGCAAGGACGAGTGGAAAATCTGGGAGGTGCGCTACAAGTATGTGGATGATTACTGCATAAAGTCCGTGAAGACTACCGAGCGCATGGATGAGAATGAGTATTGCGACGAGTGCGATACGCCAAGTTACAGGACTTTCTCCCAAAACTACACCATCCGCGAGTATTATCTCCGTGTGTCGGGCGAGCCTGATATTACGATGAGGCAGAACATTGAGACCGCATTTCTCCGTGAGATTTTCGAGCTCTTGCCTAATAAGAATTGTGAGTTCAATCAGCTGAACTCATACGAATATTCCGACAATATGTACAGCGCACAGAGCGTGGGCCGAGAGGGCGATTCCTATATGTATCGTTACAATTATTGGATAAAGCCATTGAAGGACGGCAGAATCTGGGTGATGTATTACAACTATGAGGAATATGACGAGACCGTTAGCGACAATAATCTCTATACGTACATTTACGATGGAGGACGGCTTGCCGAATCCAATGAGTGTCTGCCCCATAGGGAAAATATTGCCAATGATTTTGGCATCGATGAGTCAGAGGTTATGGATATAGATTACAGCACCAATTCCTACGGCGAACTCGAGGTGAGCTTCACGGCCAATGGCGAGGATTTCTCCGCAAAATACAAGTGGAGCGGCGATGGCTTCGTGATTGTCAGGGAATAGTTTTTTTGTTTATTATCAGGATAAAGATTACCTTTGTCGCATAATAAATTAATCGAATATAATGAATACAATCGGCAATATCTTCAAGATAAGCATTTTTGGCGAGAGCCACGGCCACGGTTTGGGTATCGTGGTGGATGGCTGTCCAAGTGGAATAGATTTGTGCGAGGAGGATTTCCTTGCTGACCTTTCGCGCAGAAAGTCAGGCGCCAAGGGCACAACCCCGCGCAAGGAGGACGACCTTCCAGAGTTGCTCTCGGGAGTCTTCAACGGCAAGACAACTGGCGCGCCTATCGCGGTGCTCTTCCGCAACGGCAATACCAAGAGCAAGGATTACTCCCAGCTCTTCGATCATCCTCGTCCCGGCCACGCCGACTTTGTGGCAAGGCTCAAATACGGCGGATTCAACGACTACACCGGTGGCGGACATTTTTCCGGACGCATCACTCTTGGCCTTGTGGCCGCGGGAGTTATCGCCAAGAAGATTCTCAATCCTGCCAAGATTGAGGCCAAGATTCTCGAGATAGGCGGAATGACAGATTTCGACAAGGCCATCGAGATTGCGCAGGAGAAAAAGGATTCCATCGGCGGAATCGTGGAGTGCAATATCAGCGGAATTCCCGTAGGACTCGGCGAGCCATTCTTCGGAAGCGTGGAGTCGGAGATCAGCCGTGCGGTGTTCTCCATTCCAGCCATCAAGGGCATCGAGTTTGGCGCAGGTTTCCAGGTTGCCAAGATGTCAGGCTCTCAGGACAATGATAATATTATATCAGCTGATGGCAAGACCGAGACCAACAACGCCGGCGGCATCAACGGCGGCATCAGCAACGGCAACGACATTGTTTTCCGTGTAGCCGTAAAGCCGACTCCATCGATCTCGCTTCCTCAGAACACTTACAATATTAAGGACGGCAAGGTGGAGGAGCTCACCATCGTGGGCCGTCACGACCTCTGCATAGCCCTCCGCGTTCCCGTGGTTCTGGAGGCCGCCGCCGCAGTAGCCCTCGCCGACCTAAGCCTCGTGGCTCAGAAAAGCCCAAGGGTGTTTTAATAAATTGAAGTGATTGAAGTAATTGAATGCGCTTCAATCATTTCAATCACTTCAGTTACTTCAATCATTTCAATTACTTCAATTACTTGATATATGGAAGAACCTTTTTTTGTGAAAAGTCACAATGTTAACCTTGATAGCGAATATGTAGATTGGTTGAGTGACTTGAAATCCCGTTACCGCAAGGCTCAGGTAAGAACAGCAATTCAAGTGAATTCCGAGCAGTTGATGTTCAACTGGCAACTCGGACGTGATCTTGTTGCCCGTAAGGCAGAGGAGAAATGGGGCGCTGGAATAGTGGAGCAGGTTAGTCAGGATTTGCAGAATGCATTTCCGGGCGAGAAAGGTTTTTCGACAAGGAATCTGTTTGAGATGAAGCGTTGGTATTTGTTTTATACAGCTGATTTGCCAAAATTGAAAAAATCGGTTTCTCTTTTGCAAATTTCTGATAAACAGATAGATAAAAAAGTGCAACAGGCTGTTGCACTTTTGCCTAATATGAATGACAATTATGATTTTGTAGAAAATATTCCTTTGCCTTTTATACTGATTCCGTGGAGTCATCATATAATGTTGATGCAAAAATGCAAGTCGATTGAGGAGGCGTTTTTCTATAATAGGCCTTCTGATTTGTAAATATGCCGACGCAACCGATGTGCAATGGTCTTTCAAAGGCATCGAGACTCCGTTGGGAGTCGCTTCTTACGAGAAGGTTCAGAAAATGCTTCCTTCTGTTGAGGAACTCAAGAAACAGATTGAACTCATTGAGCAGCAATTCCGTCAACACAAACAATAAAAACATTCTATGCGCAATAAATCATATTTTGTCTCTGACTTTCATCTCGGGGCGCCGGATTGGGAGATATCTTTGGAGAGGGAGAAACGTGTTATCCGCTGGCTCGATTCCATCAAGGACGACGCGCGGGCCATATATTTCCTCGGCGATATCTTCGATTTCTGGTACGAGTGGAACAACGTGGTGCCAAAGGGCTTCTACCGTTTCCTCGCCAAACTCGCTGAACTCCGTGAGCTGGGCGTGGAGATGCATTATTTCATCGGCAACCACGACGTATGGCAATACGACTATCTGAAAAAGGAACTCGGAATCACAGTTTATCAGGAGCCGAGGCTTATGGATGTGGACGGAAAGAAAATCTACATGGGCCATGGCGACGGACTCGGTTCCAAGAGTTTCGGATACTCGGTCATCAAGTTTGTGTTCACGAGCAAGGTTTGTCAGTGGCTGTATTCCAATGTGTTGCACCCGAACTTTGCCATGTGGATAGGCCACAAGTGGAGCGCGGCGCGTCATCAATATACAAGGGAGATTTTCCCGTTTCAAAACGAGGGCGAATATATTATAAAGTATATCCGCTCCGTAATGGACAAGGAGAAGGCCGACTGCTACATATTCGGACACCGCCACATAGATTCGGTCTACGACCTCGGCGGCGGCATCCAATACATAAACACCGGAGTCTGGTTCCGCAAATCGCCCTACGCGGTTTTGGATGGCGGCGAGGTGTCTTTGCGATATTTTGAAGGATAAATAAAGATAGTTCAACGGATAATTGATCTTTGCCTTCGGCGATTATGGAAGACATAAATTACCACGAATTAACATAAATTGATCATAAATTTTCTCTTTGAGAGTAATTTTTGAAAAATTCGTGTCAATTTATGATAATTTGTGTAAAAAACAACGCCGTAGTCGATAATTTTGTAAGCAACTATGGAAGTATTAAAGAAATTCAATCCCAAGGCCGTTCTCGGCAGCGCCTTGGATGCTGTAAAGCGGTTCCCTGTTGCGTTGGGGCTTGCTTTTGTGCTGATGTGCTATAGCTTGTATATGGTGCACGCCGATGGCGCCGATGGAGATTTTTTTACCAAGTGGGCATATTTTCTCGCTACTGCTTTTGTGCTCTCGGCGGGGCTCAGGCTTTTGTCGGAGCGTATCGATAATGCGCCTAAATCGTGGGCGGTAAGGATAGTGCCCCTTGTATTGTGGGGTGGCGCGTGCTACTGGCTTTTCTGTCTGATGGGGGAGAGGGATACAAAGGATATTTACCTTCCGTTGTTTTTTTCGATGTCATTGGCTGTGCTGGTCTTCTTCTTTACGGTTCTGTTCGTAAGGCGCCATAACGACCTTCAGTTCTGGAAATTCGGCTCCAATGTGCTGAAGTCGGTTTCCCTTGGCCTCTTTGTCTCCACCGCGCTTTTTGCAGGCATAGCATTGTTTTTCCTGATACTAAAGATGCTTTTCGATATAAGGGTGGATGGCAAGCTGTATGGCGATATGGCCATTGTGATGTATTTGGGGCTGATGCCGCTGGTTTCGCTGTCGTCCATAAACAGCAAAGACGAGATAGATGAGCCGCTCACGGAGAGCCTGTCGAAGGTTTTCGACCGCATTGTCCACTTCCTGATGTTGGGGCTTCTGGCCCTTTACATGCTGTCGCTGTATGTATATGGCCTCAAGTTCCTCTTCACGCTCGATCTGCCCAAAGGCTGGGTGTCGGTGCTTGTGTCTATCTGCATGGCAGGCATGCTGCTGGTGCTTTTCTGCGTGTATCCCAACAAGCAGCTGAAGACCAACAAGTTTGATGAGGCCCTCTTCAAGATACTTCCAGCCGCCATGATGCCTCTGGTGTTGCTGATGTCGGTGGGTATCATCAGGAGATTCTGCGATTATGGAATCACAATTTCAAGACTCTGGCTCCTGATTGTAAACCTTTGGTATTGGGCTGTCTGCGTGTATTTTGTATTGTCTAGGGAAAAGAGAGTAGTGTGGATTCCGGTGTCGTTTGCCGGAATTTTCCTGCTGATGTCCTTTGGCCCCTGGAGCGTGGCAAATATCACAGGACATTCGCTGAAATCGCAGGCAAGGAGCATCGCCGAGGCCAAGGGTTGCACTCTGCCGGTTGGCAATAAGGACGAGGGTACGTTGGGGGCCGATTTCCGCGACAAGCTGAGTTATCTTCACGACAATTATCCGCAATCCTATTATTCCGATATTGCCGACAACACCTGGAATTATTACCAATTATGGAAAGATCTGGATGGCGACGATGGCGACGGCGAAACGCCTGAAGATTACCACCGTTATTTCGAGGTAGACAGCCTTGTGTTCGACCATCCTGTTACCAAGTTTTGGGGATTGGACGATTATAGTGTTGAACTGCCTCACGCCGACAATCCTGACAGCGTTTACAATATAGCGATTGTACGTGGAGGCAAAACTTTCCAATACGTGGTGCCCAAGAGAGATTTCACTTACGATGGCCCCGACAAAATGGTTTTGGTAAACGACAATTCGATTTTGGTAATAAAGCATACTTATCTTACCGTATATCCCGAAGAGCTTGATGGTAACGACAATATATCTATAGAAGGCTGCTTGTTTGAGTGGTGAGAAAAACAGAATCGCACAGATGACGCAGATAGCACAGATATTTTTCAATAATAAATCCGTGTCATCTGTGCGAAAAATTTATCTTCTGACAATCTTTTTCGGCACCATCAGCACGCCTATGGCCATCATCATGATTATGGCGAAGGTCATAAGGGCGTTGTAGCTCATCAGCGAGAAGAAATGGTCGTGGGCCTCGTTGCCGGCGCCCTCTATGCAGCGGATGAAATTCTGCATTGTGCGGTAGGCGTACATTCCGGGAATCATAGGCAAGAGCGATACAAACGCCAATGTCTCGAACTGAAGATCCTTCTTCTGTGAAACAATCCTTCCGAAAATGCCTATCATGACAGCCCCGGCAAAGGCGGCTATTATGATATTGAGACCGTTGGAAGTAAGCACATATCTTGTGGCATGTCCCACTGCGGCAATCCATCCGCAGTGAATCAGGACACGTTTGGGGGCATTGCTGATGCTTCCAAATCCGACAGCGGCCAGTGCCGCAAAAAATCCATCCTGTAATATATCTAACATTTTTGATTTTCGATTTTTGGTTAATGTTACCATCCTATTCTCGTCAGCAGCAGTGCTATGCACAATCCTAATGAGAGACAGGCGGTTGTAATTACGGCTTCTGTAAGACGGCTGACGGCGCATAGGTGGTGACCGCTCAGCATATCAGCCATGGAGTTGAGGAACGGGATGCCGGGCACAAGGAACAGCACACTGGTAGCTAATGCTGTATCGGGAGTGTGGCTCCAGCCGAATATTATTCCTGCGCTTCCCATTATGGCGGCCACTATTGCCGATATCAGGGTTACGAACCTTCCGTCCCATTGGGACGACAGCATTTTCTGTTTCAGGTAGAAACCGTAGAGCGTGGCCACCAGCACTATCAGCATTGCGATAAAATCGCCGCCGAATAGCCTGCAAAACGATGCGTTGGCTATGGCTGTAAGTATCAGGACTATGTGCCTGTTGATCCTTGGCTGTTGCCTGATGCTCTCTATCTCGGTTTTCAGCTGGTCGATTGTCTTGGGCTCTTTCTCTATGGAGTAGGCCAGGTTGGTGAGCCTCAGCACGCTGTCGAGGTTGATAAGTC
>JAZUEG010000153.1:0-5134 GCA_045640025.1 Bacteroidales bacterium | reverse complement strand
GTTGCGGTCGTCGGTGTTCATCTTTGAGTATTTTGCAAGGAATTCCACGTCACGCAAAATTGGTATCTCATCCGTAAATGGTAATTTCGCTTTCATAGTTTTCATATTTGCAATTATATACAGCCATTTTTACTGTCCCATTTCCTCAATGATCTCGCGGAGCATTTCGGCGTGGCGGTCGCTCACCTTGTCGGTGTGGAGTTTGGATTTGTAGATATCAGAAATAATATCCATTGGATCCACCGTCTGCAACTGCTCCACTGAAAGTATATGTGTATTTTCAGCTGATACAAAATTATTGTTGTTGCTGTCAATCAGTCGGAATCCGCAGAAACGGACCTTCTTGTCCTTGAGTATCTCGTTGACAATCTGAGACTTGTTTTCGGCGTTTCGATAAGCGTATTCTAAATTCACCTCCACGAACATCTCCTCATCGTCGGGCAATTCGGAGAGCGCCTTTTTCACGGTCTCGAAATCCGAAATCTTCTCGGGAACGTATTTAAGTTTCACAATGTGAGGAAGTTCCAAGAACCGCAAGTTGGAGACAACCTTTCCGCTGAACTCCACCACCGAGAACGAATGTCTGTAATCCTTCTCGGAAAACGAAAACGGAATCGGCGAGCCGGAATATCTGATATTGTCCCTATCACCTGCCTTCTGAGGCTTGTGGATATGTCCGAGCGCAATATATGAGAATTCATCAGGAAATTCCTGAGGATCAATATTTTCGAGACCGCCCACGGAATCGTCACGAGTGGCCGAGATTGATATTTCCGAGGTCTTGTTGTAAGTGGCGCCAATGGTTGTCAGGTGACCTGTTCCGATAATAGGAATATTCCTGTCGGCCCTGATACTGAGCGCATAATCCAAAATTCCGCGGTAGAAATCCGCAATAGAGGGACTCTCGCCGCCGAGTGCCACGATATCGCCACGGCGCAGA
The DNA here is from genome assembly GCA_045640025.1 of Bacteroidales bacterium. GTDB lineage: Bacteria > Bacteroidota > Bacteroidia > Bacteroidales > UBA3824 > UBA3824. Next base: position 4,194 of record JAZUEG010000153.1, on the reverse strand, counting down.
TAAGGCACGGCGCATACAATGGCGTTTCCGAAATCGTAAACCATTTTCGAGAAATCCACATTGCCGTCGGTGCGGATTACAGCCCCCACAACGTCAGCCCCGAAAAATTTGAGAATCTCCTTGGGAGCATTCAGATAACTTGGCGAATCGTGGTTGCCCGAGGTAATCACGATATGGAGCGCCGGAAACTTGGCGTGCAGTGTATTTATAAGGTTGTAATACATATTTGCCACACTGTTGCTCGGAGTGGCAGTATCGAAAACGTCGCCTGCAACAATAAGGATATCAGGCCTCTCGGTTTCCAACGTCTCGACAAGACGTCCGAAAAAAGCCTCAAACTCAGCGGTCCTGTCATACCCCGCAAGAGTTTTCCCAATGTGCCAGTCGGCAGTGTGAAGAAGTTTCAATTTCAGTCAAAAATTAAGGGTTAAGAATCAAGAGCAAAGATATATAAAAAATCAATTTGCCCAAATTTACCATTTTTATTTTGCCGAAAGTGCCCAAATTTACTGTTTTTAAAGCAAACTCAACATATAAAAAGGCAAATAAACAAAGTCGTTGTCTATTCTGAAATCCTTGGTATAGACAATATACTTATTGGAAATCTGGCCTTTACGACGCGCAGAAAACTCATCTATTGAGGCGTGGGTGTTATAGCCTGAAGATTTCACTTCTATGGGACAAACCTTATTTTTATGCGAGATCAGAAAATCTATCTCGTATTTCTTGGAGGAATCCTTTTTGGCAAATGTATGATAAAACAATTCGTATCCACGTGCCTTAAGCATTTGAGACACAACATTCTCGTAAAGATAACCAAGATTAGCGCTCAGTTTGTCGTTAAGAAGTCGGGCGTAAATGTCATTGTCGGTGAAACTCTTGTCCTTAAAAGCCAATGTCACGAAAAGGCCTGTATCAGCCAAAAATATTTTATAACGGTGAAAATCCTTGCTGAACGACATTCCCGCATTGGGATCGTTGGTATGGAACGACACGTTTACAGTCATAGAATCCTGCAAGTCCGCAATAATCTCCTCGATACGAGAGGCTTTGCCGTTTTCTATCACACTCGATACCTGATAGCGCGAGGCATTACTGTTTAGTTGGGCAGGGATAGCGTCAAAAATCATAGAGGCACGGCCAGAAGTGTCTATTTTTCGCAAATCACTCTCGTAAAGTTCTATAATCTCACGCTTTACCTTGTCCACGGTCTTGAAATCGTTGCTTATTATATACGACGAAACCGCCTGAGGCATTCCGCCTATAAGCATATAAAGTCTGAAATCACGCATTAACTTTCGGTTGACTCCGTCTCCAAGCGACATTCTTGCTTCGTAGGCCTGTCGGAGAAGGTCGAACGTGACATTATCGCCAAGAGCCCAGCGAAACTCCTCAAAATCCATTGGATACATATCAATGCGGGTTTCTTCCGAGGGGATTATTATATCTTTCACATTTTTGCGAATCGACAACAGTGATCCTGTCTCAATATAATCATACCGACCGTCAGCCACCAAATGCTTGATAGCCTGACGGGCCTTGGGAACCAATTGAATTTCGTCGAAAACTATTACAGAGTTTCGGTTTTCGAGTTTCATATTATAATAAAGTTGAAGTTTCAAGAATATGAAATTCAGATCAGAGATGTCGTCAAAAAGTTCCACAACCTCCTTCCGGGCAACGGAAAAATCAATGATTATACTTGTTTTGTACTCATTTTGAGCAAATTGACGAGCAAGAGTGGATTTTCCTACACGTCTGGCTCCCTTTATCAGCAATGCGGTCTCTCCATTACGTGAAGTCTTCCACTCCAACATTTTTTCATATAACTTGCGCTTGAAAACAATCTTTGCCTCTGTCATAATTATCTAATTGATTTACAACGCAAAAATAAAGAGTTTGCCCAAATTTACCAAATTTATTTTCCCATTTTTGCCCAAATTTACCATTTTTATTTTGTCGAAAGTGCCCAAATTTCCTATATTCAAAATAAACTTTACACAAATTCTCCCACCATTCTGTAGAAAAAGCACGTTTATTCGTCAGAAAAAATGTAGAAAAACGGCTGTTTATCGTCAGAAAAAATGTAGAGAATTTATTTATATTATTGATAATTAACGGATTATCAAATTTAGAATCATTTAAACATCCATTTTAAAGCAAACTATACATAAAGTCTTAAAAACTGCGAGTTTTTTCCAAAAGTGACAAAAAACATCGATTTTGGAAAAAACTCAGGTGAGTTTTTTCCAAAACATAATAAACAACGCCCTGAACAGATTACTCCATTCAGGGCGTTTTTATTTTATTGAAAGCAATTTCGCGAATTACTTCTTAGAAGCCTCGATAGAAACCTTGCGGAACTCCTTTGTGAGCTTCTCGATCTCGAGAGATACCTTGCGGGCACGTGCACCAGCGGCCTTGTTGCCAGCTGCTACGAGTGCGTCTGCGTCCTTAGCGAATGCCTCATACTGAGCCTTGATGTCGGCTACGATCTTTGCCAAATTTTCCATTTTTCTGATGTTTTTAAGCGTTTATAAATATTTGAGATTTATTATTTTCTAAATCTGTCGCAAAAATATGCAAAAAAATTGATATAACTAATTTTAAACCAACTTATTTGCACATTTTTCTAACTTTTTTGCGTTTTCAGACGCTTTTATTGAAATTTTTGCTCAAAAAATTACATTACAGCCTTTACGTCAACGGTCTCGCCGGCCTTGGCCATTGGCACGAGGTTGCCCTCCACCTTGCTGCCGTTTACGTAGAGTTCCTTAACGCCCTTCTGTGAGCCGTTGTTCACAACCTCGATATTGTAGGTAGCGCCACGGAACTGACGTGTAACCTTGTAGCCCTTCATTGAGGCCTCAAGACAAGGATCTACCACGATACCATTGTAGTCAGGCTTGATACCGAGAAGGTGCTGGCTTACTGTGTACCACATCCAGGCTGCTGTACCGGTCAGCCAAGAGTTCTTGCCCTCGCCTGGCTTTGCAGCGTCCTTACCGGCCACCATCTGGCAGTTTACATAAGGCTCCACCTTGTGAAGTTCCTGATCCTTAAGGTACATTGGGGCAATCTTCTGGAAGAGCTCCCAGGCGTCGTTTCCGCGGCCTGCCACTGTCTCGCCGATGATTACCCAAGGATTGTTGTGGCAGAAGATACCTGCATTCTCCTTGTAACCTGCTGGATATGAGGAAATCTCACCCATTTCAACGTGGTAAACGGTGTATGCTGGATTGTTGAGAACCATACCGTGCTCGCTGTCGAGGTACTTTTTGCAGGCGTCGATTGACTTATCCACCATGCCGTCCTCCAAGCCGATACCTGCCATCTGGCACCAGCCCTGGCTCTCGATGAAGATCTTGCCTTCCTCGTTCTCGTTGGAGCCAATCTTGTTGCCGTAGAAGTCGTAGGCGCGCAAGTACCACTCGCCGTCCCAGCCGTGTTTCTTAACAGCCTCTATCATTGAGTCAACGCATTTCTGAGCGCGTGCAGCCTCGTCGTCCTTGCCCATCTGCTTGCAGAGAGCGATGTAGTCCTTACCGGTAACAACAAACAGACCTGCAATCATCAGAGACTCGGCCTTGCTGCCCACAGAGTTGTCCTCGGTGGTCTGGAAGCTCTCGTTAGGATCCCAAGAGAAACAGTTGAGGTTCAGACAGTCGTTCCAGTCGGCGCGGCCGATGAGAGGAAGCATATGAGGACCGAGGTTCTCCACAACGTGGTTGAAAGAGATTCTCAAGTGGTCGAAGAGCGAAACCTCTGTGCCTGGCTTGTTGTCGAATGGTACAGGCTCGTCGAGGATAGAGAAATCACCGGTCTCCTTTACGTAAGCCACTGTACCGAAGATCAGCCAGCAAGGATCGTCGTTGAAACCGCCGCCGATGTCATTGTTGCCGTGCTTGGTGAGAGGCTGATACTGGTGGTAGCAACCGCCGTCTGGGAACTGTGTAGAAGCGATATCGATGATTCTCTCTCTTGCGCGCGAAGGTACCTGGTGAACAAAGCCAACGAGGTCCTGGTTGCTGTCGCGGAATCCCATTCCACGGCCCACACCGCTCTCGAAGAACGAGGCCGAGCGTGAGAAGTTGAATGTTATCATGCACTGATACTGGCTCCAGATGTTTACCATACGGTTCAGCAAGTCGGGTCGTAGCCATGTCGTTCTGTGAGCCAAGGAGGTGCTGAGCA
>JAZUEG010000152.1:0-4668 GCA_045640025.1 Bacteroidales bacterium | reverse complement strand
AGCCATCAGCCATACAGAGTGCCGGATGAATATCAGGACCTATTCCCCGACGGGCCTCACCGGATGCACAAGGCCGTGGGATACAGCGACTACTCGCTCAGGAGATTCTTCGATTCCGTGAAAAACAAGCCGTGGTTCCAGAACACGCTGTTTGTGGTAACAGCCGACCACACAGGCCCCAACTCGCGCGAGGAATACAACAACGAGTACGGAAAATTCAGGATTCCGATTTTCTTCTACACTCCCGACGGTCAGCTGCCGGCCAAGTGCGACAGCACGCGCCTGATGCAGCAGATCGACATAACCCCTACCCTGCTCGGACTTCTCAACTACAAGGGAAAACATTTCTCGTTCGGCAAGGACGTTTTCGAACAGGATTCCAGCAGATATGTAAACTATGTGTTCAACGACATAAACGGAACATCAATGTATTATCTTGATACACTGATGATTCAGTACAGCAACAACAAGCTTGCCGGCATCTACGACTATCTGAGGGATTATCAGCTGAAAAACAATCTCATAGACCAAAAAGACAGATTCACTCAGCTGCCCTACATGGAAAAACAGATTCAGGCAATCATACAGCTGTACGTAGAACACATGAAAGACAACAAATTAACTGCGACGGAATAAAAAAAACGAAAATATTTTCACAAAATATTTGGAAAAGCCAAAAAACATTATTACCTTTGCCCTCGCAAAAGCAAAGATAATAATGTTGCCCGGGTGGCGAAATTGGTAGACGCGCTAGTTTCAGGTTCTAGTGTTTCGCGACGTGCAGGTTCGAGTCCTGTCCCGGGTACAAAAAAACGAAAGGAGTTCTCAGAAATGGGGACTCCTTTTTTTTGTGTATCAGCTGATATAATTTTTGTGTATCAGCTGAAATAATATATCAGCTGATAACAAACAATATAAGCGGATCTGCAACAGCAAATCCGCTTATATTGTTTTGTAGAGACGCATCTCTAATCTCTAATCTCTAATCTCTAATTTCTAATCTCTAATCTCTAATCTCTAATCTCTAATCTCTAAATTAGTTGTAGCAAGCCTCACCGTGCTCGTAAACGTCAAGGCCCTCTGTCTCGATTCTTGACTCCACGCGGAGACCGTGAGTCTTCTTGATGATGTAGAATGTGAGGAATCCGAGTACGAATGCGAATGCGCCAACAGCAAATGCGCCGAGAGTCTGGATGCCGACAGAGCACTCATCGGCAAACACGCCTGTGAATACTGTACCGAGAAGACCGCCAACGCCGTGTACCGAAACGGCACCAACAGGATCGTCGATGTGGCACTTCTTATCGAGGAACGATACGCTCCAGCACATTACGATTGATGTGGCGAGACCGATGAAAGCGGCGGCGCCGATAGATACGCAGTCGCAGCCGGCTGTGATACCAACGAGACCGGCCAAAACGCCGTTGCATACCATTGAGAGAGATGGCTTGCCATCAACAATCCATGTGTAGATAAGGGCCGCGATACCACCAGTGCAGGCTGCCATATTGGTGGTTACGAATACGTGCGACATAGAAACCGCGTTGTCGTAACCAGTTGCTGCAACAGTTGAGCAAGGGTTGAAACCGAACCAACCTACCCACAGACAGAATACGCCGAGTGCGCAGAGTGTAAGGCTGTGACCAGGAATAGCCTTGCTGTTGCCGTTCTTATCGTACTTGCCGATACGTGGACCAAGAATCATTGCACCGGCCAATGCCATAACGCCGCCACAGAGGTGAACTACTGTAGAGCCTGCGAAATCGTGGAAGCCGAGCTCAGAGAGCCAGCCGCCACCCCAGCTCCAGTGTCCCTCTATCGAGTAGATAATGGCACAGATTACAATGGCGTAGATGAAATACATGGAGAACTTGGTGCGCTCTGCCATGGCACCCGATACGATGGTGGCAGCTGTGGCGCAGAATACTGTCTGGAAGATAAAGTAACACTCGGCAGGCACGTTGGAGTCCTCACCGATGAAGAAGAAACCTTCCCAGCCGATGAAACCGCAGCCGGCTCCGTACATTATCGAGAATCCGAGAATCCAGTAGAGAACGCTTCCGCCCATAAAGTCGCAGAAGTTTTTCATAAGGATGTTGGCGGTGTTTTTGGCTCTGGTCATGCCGGCCTCCACGAGGGCAAAACCCGGCTGCATCCAGAATACCAACATGGCACCCAACAAAACCCAAAGGGTATCGAGACCGTTAACAGTCTCACAAGCGGCTTCCTTTACAACCTCAGCCGCATCTGTAGCTATCTGTAACAACATAATGAATTTCTTTTTTATTTTCCCGAGGCGATGCCCCGGGTTACTGATTGTACAGGCTTCCAGCCTGCTATACTATTAAAAATTTTCATGAATGGAAGACCATAGAGAAGAGGGCCTGGAAGGCTCCACAACTAGTATCCCGGGGCATCGCCTCGGGTCGTCTCTATTTCTTGTCCTTTAGCACTGTGTCGCCGTGCTCGCCGGTGCGGATGCTCCAAGTATCTATCACGTCGGATACGAAGATACGGCCGTCGCCGATCTCGCCGGTGTGGGCCACATCGAGGATTACCTTGATGGTAGGCTCCACGATTACATCGCGACAAACGATGGAGATTGCCACACGCTCTATCATGTCGGTATTGTAAACAACACCACGGTAGATACGTTCCTGTCGTGACTGACCAATGCCATGCACATCGTGATACTCAAACCAGTCGATGTCGGAAGCCAGAAGCGCCTCCTTCAGATCATCGAACTTTGTCTTCCTGATGATTGCTTCAATTTTTTTCATAATCTTATGTATTTAATGGTTTGTAAAAATCAATTTTGTTTCTAACGATTCGCAATATTTGGGTCTGTAGAGACGGACCGCGGTCCGTCTCTACGGCATTACGTATCGGGTATTAAGTAATTTTCGTAACGCCTATACGTGTAATACGTATTATACTAAATTAGTATTATACTTTACAGTACAGGTTCAAAAATTGGCGTCGGGATACGACGCCGAATTTTTTGCTTATTTATATCGGTTATTTCCACCGTAGAGACGGACCGCGGTCCGTCTCTACAGGCAACCAATCTGTGTTCTATAAAATATAAAATCCTTAGAACGAAATGCCTACGCCAGCCATTGCGCCAGCCTCGCCGTGACCTTCGAAACCCTTAGGATTGCAGTAGATGCCAGCCTGAAGTGTGAGCGATGCCACGTCCTTGATGTTGAATGTTCTGCTGAGGTTAGCTGAGAGGTTCACGCACTGGAAACCGCCCTTAGAGGCGTACATTGCATAATCCTTGGGCTCGATGGCAAGACCGCACTCAAGAGAGAGGTCGAGACCGTTGCTGAGCGATGGTGAGTAGCCGAAGCTGAGGTATGTAGACATTGCCTGCTTCTCCTCGCCATTGTCGTTGAGCTTCTTGTTGGCACCGGCCAACATTGTATTTACTGAGAACGAGAGTGGAACATTCTCGAAAGAGTAGCTGATGGTTCCCTCCAGATAGTGGTTCTCGGCGTAAGGTCCGAAATACTGGAAACCGTTGGCGCCTGTCCAGCAGTACTCGCTAACTCCGAATGTGAAACCAGCCACGCCGTAGTATGCGTACCAGTCAATCTCGTTGTACTCATCGTGAGTGAGGGTGTGAGAGGCCCAAGTACCGCAGGTGAAACCACCGGCTGTGTACTGGATCTGTGGCTGAATGGATGCGTGAGCGCAGAAACCACCACGCCAAGCGTAAGACGATACGAAATCGGTGTTTACGCTGAAACCATTCTCATTCTCTGCCTCCTGGGCATTTGCTGCTGATACGCATGAAAGTGCAAGCGCGGCAGCTGCCAAAAACTTTGTAATTCTCATCTTTATATATTATTTAAGTGTTTATATCCTAATGTATGTCATCTCTGTGCCCGTATGTAAACCATCGCAAGCGATGGGTGTACCTCGGTAAACCGTATGTAAACCAACGCAAGCGTCGGATGTACATACGGTTATAGATGCTTTGTCCCCGTTGGGGACACAAAAATACATACAAAACTTCAAAGTACAAAATTCCACACCACTCCGGTCCCCGACGGGGACCAAGTATCTATAACCGTGGGATCATGTCTGCGCCAGCGGACTTATCCTACGGGCAAAAGTACAAAATTCAACAACCCAAGTCCCCGTATCCTGCATCTGCCCTGCTGTAGAGACGGACCGCGGTCCGTCTCTACGGACATTCATACGGACATTCTCGCGGTCCGTCTCTACGGACGGCCTTTTATATCCTCTCTATCGCCTCGATGGTCCTCTCGTTGGTATTGAAGGCTGTCATTCTAATGTAGCCCTCACCGCTTGGACCGAAGCCCACGCCTGGAGTTGTCACGATGTTCTTCTCCTTGAGGAGGTAATCGAAGAATTTCCATGAATCCTTCTCGCCGGTCTTGAACCAGACGTATGGCGAGTTGATGCCGCCGAATACCTCGAAGCCCTTATTGGCCAATCCCTCGCGGATTACCTTGGCATTCTTCTGATAATAGGCGATTATCTCCTTGACCTCTTTCTGACCCTCGGGCGAGTAAACTGCCTCGGCGCCGCGCTGAACGATATATGGTGTGCCGTTGAACTTGGTGCACTGACGACGACGCCAGAAGTTGTTCAATGAATGTGCCTTGCCGCTCTTGTCGAAGGCCATACATTCCTTTG
>JAZUEG010000151.1:0-9389 GCA_045640025.1 Bacteroidales bacterium | reverse complement strand
AGAGGTCGGGGCTACGGAACGTGGAGGTCCAAGGACCTCTTGGGATTGAGGGGATTCTTTAATCTTTAAGCTTTAATCTTTATACTTTAAACTTTAAGTTTTAAGCTTTCCCCTCCATATCAGCACGGCTCTTGCTCTGCGTAACCACGAATACGCCAGTGAAGATGAGGACCGCGGCGGCGGCTTTCCACCAGCCGAATGTGCTCATGCCGATGGCCACCGATACCGAGGCCGACACTATGGGCTGCACGTAGTTGTACATCACAAAAACCGTTGGCCTCAGCCTGTGCTGACCTATCGGTATCAGGAAATATCCAATAAACGTGCCACCGACAACCACGTGGGCCAGTCCCCAATATACAGATGAATCGAGGTTGGCGTAGTCCATGGCTATCATGTCCTTAGCGAAGAATGGCATTGTGAAGATCGACGCCCAGAGAAACATCCATTTCATGATTGTTACGGGCGAGTATTTGCCCACAATGTCCTTGAACAGCACGGCATAGAACGCGAAGCTGAACTGCGCCGAGAGGCAGAGCAGGTCGCCCCAGATATTGCTGTCGCCCGATACATTGCCCGTGTCCCAGATCAGAATTATGGCGCCCGATAGTCCCAGGGCTATTCCAAGTACCTTAAGCGAGGTAATCGGCTCCTTCAGGATAATGGCCGAGAGCACCATCGTGATTATTGGCAACACCGTAGTAATCACCGACGCGTCGATGGGCGATGTAAGGCCCACTCCGCACACGTAGCTTCCCTGATTGAAGACCACGGCCAGCAGCGATGCGCCAATCAGGCGAATCTTGTCGCGGCGGGGCATCTCCTCCTTTTTCACAAAAAGCGAGGCCGTCCAGAAGAGGATGCAGGCGCCCAGGATCCTATAACCCGTTACCGCGAAACTGCTAACGCTCTCCTGACTCATCACGTATTTGGCCACTGGAGCCATCACTCCCCATATCACATTGGCGAAAAACATGGCCAGATGTCCCGGAAGTGTCTGTCTATTAAACTCTTTCATATATACAAAGGTGAAATCTTTCAGAACACAAATTTCATAAGTTTTTGTTAACTCTATGCAAAGCAATGGTATATTTTCAATAAAATTTTGTAATATTGCGTTCTGTTAGGCAATCAGGATTTTCTATATGCGCGTAATCGAGAAATATGGAGTAGTGCTCAGGGAGCTGATACGGGACAAAATAGAGCTGGTAAGATACTGGCGCAACCACCCGAAAATCAGCCAGTACATGCAATACCGGCAATACATCACGCCGGAAATGCAGGAGCAATGGTACCACGCCATTAGCTGCTCCAATACCGACTACTACTTCATAATAGAATACGGCGGCCGCGAGATAGGCCTCATCAATATCAAGGACATCGACTACGGCAAGGGATGCGGCGAGCAGGGCATCTTCATCTGGGATTCCGACTATCTGGATACCGGAGTGGCGTTTCTCGCATTCTACGCCCTCGACGATTTCTGCATCGAGGAGCTCAATATACACTGTGTCAGCTGCCATATCCTGAAAACCAACACCCGGGCCATAAGGTTCGATGAATACCTCGGATTCAGGCTGTGTGAGGGGCAGGCAGCTAATACGTATCAGCTGTACCACCGCACACTGGACCCCAACGACCCCAAGCGGCTGAGGATAATAAAAACTCTGTACGGTAAAATATAAAAAAATCGAAAAATATGAAAAAAACAAGTCTAATACCCCTGATGGCGCTCCTGATGCTGATACTCGGCATGCAGGCCTGCAAGCACAACCACGACGAAGCCGAATATCCTGGCTTAGAGGAAGATACCACCGGCGGTGGCCTCGGCGAGGGCAGCGGAAAAATCACCATGATAGAATGGCCGCTGAGAACGGTATCGGAGATGGGCGGACAGACCCACATGAAATTCAGGACTTCCGACGACTGGAGCCTCGCCGTATCCGACGAGACCTCGTTCTGGATTACCGCATCGCCCATAGAGGGCAATTCCGACGAGCAGACCGTAACATTCACCATAAGGGAAAACCACGCCTACGAGGAGCGAAACGCCTCATTCGCAATAAGATGCGGATCGGCCACTCAGATGATAACCATAACCCAGAAACAGCTGGACGCCATAATCCTGACATCCGACAAGATAGAGCTCGACGAGAAGGCGCAGTCGTTTGAGGTGGAGGTAAAATCCAACGTAGACTATGTGGCCGAGGTGCAGGGCGATGCTACCACCTGGCTTTTCCCCGACCTGAGCAAGGCGCTGAAAACCAACATCATGAAATTCCGCGTAACAGCCAACGAGAGCCTCTCTCCCAGGGAAGGTGTAATAGCATTCAAGAGCGCCACCCAGATAGAGGAAGTGCACGTATACCAGAAGGGCAAAAAACAGACTATCGTAATATCCACCAAGGACATACGGATACCATTTGAGGGCGGCGAGGCCAAGGTGGAGATACAGAGCAACACCGAATACAACGAGCTGGCGCCTCAGAACGAATGGCTCTTGAAGGACATGGAGAAAACCCAGAGCGCATACACACTGTATTACAAGGCCAGCCAAAACCTCGTAAAAGAGCCACGCTCGTGCATACTGGTATTCACCTCGGCCGACCGCACAGCCAAAGACACGGTAAGGATTACACAGGAGGCTTTCGCCGACCAGTTTGAGGTAACATCCGAAAAAGAATACCACTTCAAGACCATAGGCGGAGAGTTCAGCGTGGATGTAGCATCCAATACCGACTACACCATAAGCCTGCCCGGCGACTGGATAATCGGCGACCGCGAGGGCGAGAAGGGCACTCGCACCCACACATTCACCGTACCGCGCAACCGCACATACGACCCGCGCGAGGGCGAAATCAAGATAAGCAACGCCGACAATACGATAACCGAAATCATCAAGGTATCGCAGGACGAGAAGGTGGACGGACTCAACATAATATCGGCGCCCACCGAGACTTTCAGCAAGGAATCCGCCACGGCCACCATCACATTCGATGCCAGCGAATACTGGGCCGCCAACGTATCGGCAGGATCACGCACATGGATCAAGCTACTGCAATCTTCAGGCAACGAGGACATTACATCAATGGACATCCAGATTACGGCCAACAACACCTTTGAACCCCGCAACGGAGTCATCATAATGACCTGCGGACGCATCACACGCGAGATCCCCATCAGCCAAAACGGCATAGAGCCCGTACTCACCATCAACCAGGGAGCTGATGGCGTGGAGGCCAGCTACGAGGGCGGCAGCGTGGAAATCCAGGTATACTCCAACAGCGAATACACCATCCAGAAACCCGACTGGCTGAAGGGTGACGTAAAGGGCGCGCCCGGCAACAACCGCCATGTATTCCTTGTGCCAGCTAATAGCGACCCCGACGACCGCCACGGCCAGATAATCATCACCACCACCAACGGCAACAAGGAGGCCGTAATCCCGGTTACACAATCCAAGTTTGTGGATATCCTCGATATTCTGAATGTAAACTTCACCACACTCGCGGCATCGGGACAGGACGCCCTCGTGAGATTCACCACCAACAAGGACTGGACCGCCACAGTATCCGACAACGCAAAATCATGGCTCACCCTGAATCCGCGCGACGGAGGCAAGGCCGGCAAAAACGTGGACCTCGTGGTAGTGGCCAGCATGAACTTCACATTCGCCAACCGCAAGGGCTCCGTAACCATAAGCAACGGCACCAAGAAGGAGGTCCTGGAATTCGAGCAGCTGGCCGCAGAGCCCACGCTCAACATCACCCAGGGCGACGGCGGATTCGATACCGACTTCCACACCAAGACCATCAAGATAGCCGTATCGGCCAATCTAGACTACGCCATCACAACCCCGGCATGGATTCACGGACAGACCACCGGCGAGGCCGGCGACAAGACAATATTCTTCGAGATAGAGGACAACCTCACCTACGACGACCGCTCGGGCTACATAGTACTCAGCAACACCGAGCACAAAATACGCAAGGAGATCCCCGTAAAACAGGGCAAGAAATTCGAGACCCTCAAGGTATCGGCCAACTCGCTCACATTCGAGAAGATATCGCCCGACAAGACCCTCACCATCACCGCATCGGACCCATGGAAAGCCGAAATATCAGCCAGCGCGCGTCCATGGCTCAGCATCACATCCGAATCAGGCGCCAAGGGCATCACGGGAATGGCAGTAAGCGTGGAGCCCAACCCATCGTTCGACATCCGCACAGGCACCATCACCTTCACCTGCGGACGCGAGGAGCGCACCGTGGCCATCACACAGAACGCCGAGGTGGCCCGCCTGGTAATAACATCGGAGGCCGAGATCAAAAACATCAACTACAAGGGCAGCACCATACAGGTATCCGTAAGCTCCAACTGCGACTACGAAATCACCCTGCCCGACTGGATATCAGGCGAAACATCGGGAAAGGCGGGCAGCAACACCCACACATTCACCGTATCGCACAACGGCACATACGACAGCCGCACAGCCGGCATCACATTCAGCAACAGCAAGCTTAGCGTATCTGCCAGAGTGCCAGTCACCCAAAACAAGAAATACGACGAGGTATACATACTTCAGGAGCCTCAGAACATCATGGCAGCTAATGGCGGCGAATCTGTAATCACTTTCACAGCCAACGGCAACTGGACAGCCACCGGCGATAGCTACCTCACATTCAGCCAGGCCAGCGGCACCGAGGGCGAATACACCATCACCGTAACCGCCGGGCCCAACAACACCCCGGTGGCGCGCACTCCCAAGGTAACAATAGCCTGCGGAACAGCCAAGAGAGTAGTGGAGCTAACACAGACCGGCGAGAAACCATACATCACCGTACAGAGCACCAAGATAATAAACATAGGCCCCGACGCCACCACGCTGGAGATTACCGTAAAAGCCAACAGCAAATACACAATAGCAGTACCGGCATGGGTATCGAGCCAGGACCAGAACGGAACGGCCGGCACCAACGTGCACAAATTCACCGTATCAGCTAATACAAATACCAAGGAACGCACCGGCGTAGTGCAGTTCAAGAGTATCAGCTACAATGTGAACGACTCGGCCAAAATAACCCAGGAAGGCGCCGCTGAATAAAAAAATTGACAATCCGAACACCGGATTGTCAATAAAATTCACTACCTTTGCATTCTGAAAAAATTAATTACCAAACACATAAAAACACATTGCAAATTATGAAACTTAAAAGATTTCTCGCATCGGCCGCAGCGCTGATGCTCGCATTCACCATGGGAGCCTGCGACAAGGAAGACTCCAAACTCGACTACACAGAGCCAGAGCCAGAGCCCGGCACAGAGGAGCCAGCTAATGTCAACCACTTCTTCATCTGTTTTGGACAGAGCAACATGGAAGGCAACGCCCAGCCCATCGAGAAGGACAAGAAATGCCCAGCCAACTTCCAGAGCTACGTATGCTACGCAGGCAATTATGACGGCAAGGCATACAAGGTAGGCGACCTCCGCACAGCCACTCCCCCACTCTGCCGCACAGGACAGGCCGGCGGAATCGGAGTCACCGACTACTTCGGCCGCACACTCGCCTCATACGTACCCAAGGGCGACAACGTAAGAGTAGCCGTAGTGGCTCTCGGCGGCACAGCCATCGACGGATTCCTGGAGGAATACCGCGAAAACTACATCAAGAATGCCGCAGGCTGGCTGCAGGGATATTACAAGTGCTACGACAACAAGCCATACGACCGCATGATAGCAGTAGCCAAGCAGGCCATAGCTAATGGCGACAAGCTGGAGGGAATACTCTTCCACCAGGGCGAGACCGACGGATACTCTCCCGAATGGAACCAGAAAGTGGCCAAGGTATACGACAACATCTGCAAGGACCTCAATGTCAAGAACGTGCCATTCATAGCCGGTCAGGTAACAAGCAACTCCAACGGATGCATCAACAACATCCCCAACTACATCAAGAACTCCTACGTAATAAAGAGCGACGGATGCAGCAACGACAAGAAGGGCGAGAACGGCACCGTAAAACTTGGCGACGACAACTCAATCCACTTCAACCACGCAGGATACGAGGAGCTCGGCAAGCGCTACGCCGAGAAGATGGCCGAGATCCTCGGCCTTAAATAACAACAAAAATCCATTATCATGATCCGAAAAATTCGGCAATTCATCACCGACAACAATCTTATAGACCCTGAGAAGGACAGGCTGCTGCTCGCAGTGAGCGGCGGCCCCGACTCGGTGGCCATGGCCGACATAATCCACCGCCTGGGATTCAAGTTCGGAATATGCCACGTAAACTTTCAGCTCCGCGGCTCCGACAGCGACGGCGATCAGGAGTTTGTGCAGCTAATGGCGAAAAGATACAATGCCGAATTCCATCTCCTGAAAGCTGATACCCAGCAATATGCACAGCAGAAGGCAATATCCATAGAGATGGCCGCCAGAGAGATAAGATACGCCGAATTCAGCCGTCTGATGAATACCAGCGGATACACACTTACAGCAGTGGCACATCATCAGGACGACGCCATAGAGACCCTGCTCCTCAATCTGACACGTGGCGCAGGAATACGCGGACTCACAGGCATCAGGACAAAGAACGGAAACATCATCCGTCCGCTGATGTGCCTGAGCCGCAGCGAAATAGAGAGCTACCTGAAAGAGAGAAAACTCACATACCGCACCGACAAGACCAACCTCGAGACCGACTATGCGCGAAACAAAATCCGCAACCTCGTAATCCCAATACTCGAGCAGATAAACCCATCGGCCAGGGCCTCCATAAGCGAGAGCCTCCAGTATCTCGGCATGGCCAAAACTCTATACGCCAACTCGATAGACGAGGCCATACCGAAGGTCCTTGCACATGACCACGCCATTAGCTGCATAAACATAAAAAAACTGATGGCCTACCCCGAGCCCGAATGCCTGATATACGAGATAGTGAGCCGATACGGATTCCACAAGGCACAGGCCCGCGACATACTGCGCGCCACATCAGGCGAGAGCGGACGCATATTCCGCAGCAAGACCCACCAGATAACCAAGGACCGCAACAGTCTGATAATTAGTACGCTATCAGCTGATGCAAAAAAAACGGCCAGCATATCCGATGCCGACATAGAGCGCGGACTCGCCGATACCTACGCCTACACTATTATAATAGAGAAGATGAGCCCGGCAGATTTTGCGCCCGAGCGCCGCGCCGATACCATATACCTCGACTACACGAAGCTCCAGAAACTGGGACTGCCCATGGAAATAAACCCGTGGCAAAAGGGCGACGTGATAACAGTATTCGGCGGCCAGAAAAAAAAGGTATCCGATATTCTGATAGACAACAAGCTGAGCATCAACGAAAAGCAGAATGTGGAGATACTGAGCGCCGGTGGCAAGATTCTCTGGATAATAGGTATAAGGGCCGGCAACCACTGCCGGATAGACCAGGGAACCAAACTTATTTTGAAAATTACGGCAAAAAAGAAATAATTTTTTTCCAAATAAAACAAAAAATTAACTATCTTTGCCCCAGACTAAATAATATTTATTATAAAACAAAATAACTAAAACTTATGAAGAAATTTTTTTACCTGATAGGCGTAATCGCAACGATAGCCGGCGGAGTAATGATGATGAAAGACGAGAACGGATTTTTCGCATCACTTTTTGGCCTGGCAGTGGCCGGAGGCGGTCTCGGACTGATACTCCTGACTTTTATAGCCAGCAAAATCCGCGACAAGAACACACAGGACAATTTCGACAACGGTACCGACAGCAACCTGAGCCTCGAGATGAAGGTAAACCATGCCATATCGAGCGCAAGGCAAAACAGTTTTAAGTCGCAGAGCGAGATCCGCAGACTTACCGCCTGGTGCAACGACGCCATTTTCAGCACCTTCCATCAGGAATACGAGAAGGAAGGCAATTTCTATGAGAAGGAGAAACTCATGGAAAAATTCAACGAGATAAAGGAGAAATATGCCGGCAAGGTGTCGTTCCCCACTCTCGACAAGTGCGAAAACATAGTAAAAGACTATCAGCTGAAAATAGACGGATACAAGGAGCGCCTCTCGGCATTCGAGAAGCAGGAAAAGGAATACACCGAGCTCAAGGGCAAGCTCCAGCTGGCCAAGCAGCAGGAGAAGCGCATGGCCAAGCTCAACAGCCACCAGCAGAAACTCGAGAACGCATCGGAGCGCGAAGGCCTCTCCATAATAGAATCCACCGGCGAGATGCAGCAGCTCTCCATGGGCGACATTGCCAAGGAGGTGGAGGAAAAGGAACTGTATTACAAGCAGCTGGAGGAGCTTAGCTGGAAGTATAAATAGTAATCCCACGTAGAGACGCACGGCCGTGCGTCTCTACAAGCCCCCTAAAACAAAAACGTAAACATTTATATTCAATCATAATTTTTAAATTATTAAAAAACAAAATGAGAAAGAAAATCGTAGCAGGCAACTGGAAGATGAACAAGAATCTCCAGGAAGGCATCGCCCTCGCCAAGGAGCTCACAGAGGTAGTTAAGAACCCTAACTGTGGCGTTATTATCGGTACCCCATTCATTCACCTCGCAAGCGTAGCCGAGGTAATCAAGGGCAGCGCTATCGAGCTCGCAGCCGAGAACTGCGCCGACAAGGCTTCTGGCGCTTACACCGGTGAGGTTTCTGCCGAGATGGTAAAGTCTACAGGTGCACAGTACGTAATCCTCGGTCACTCTGAGCGTCGTGAGTACTACAAGGAGACTCCAGAGATCCTCAAGGAGAAGGTAGAGCTTGCTCTCGCCAACGGCCTCCAGGTAATCTTCTGTATCGGCGAGTCGCTCGCAGAGCGCGAGGCCAACAAGCAGAACGAGGTTGTAAAGGCTGAGCTCGCCGGTTCGGTATTCCACCTCACAGCAGAGCAGTGGAAGAACATCATCATCGCTTACGAGCCAATCTGGGCTATCGGTACCGGCAAGACCGCTACTGCCGATCAGGCACAGGAAATCCACGCTTACATCCGCTCTTGCGTAGCCGATGTTTACGGCGCACAGGTAGCTGACGACACAACCATCCTCTACGGTGGTTCTTGCAAGGCAAGCAACGCTCCTGAGCTCTTCGCAAAGGCTGACATCGACGGTGGTCTCATCGGTGGTGCAAGCCTCAAGGCTGCCGACTTCAAGGCTATCATCGACGCTTGGAAGTAATCACCTCCTCAGGGCAGTAATGCCTTAAAACTCATATCGTACAGTTCGCCGTGTTCCCATATTTTCGGGCGCGACGAACTGTCCGAGTGGGTTGTATTGCCCAATGGCCTACGACTCGCTCAAGCCAATCTTTATTTTAGCATTCGTCAAAATGCGTTACCTCTTAACTCTCCTCCTCTCACTCGTCGTTAGACTCGGCAGGGCACAG
>JAZUEG010000150.1:0-1564 GCA_045640025.1 Bacteroidales bacterium | reverse complement strand
ACGATGGTGTTGTTGCCCTGCACTCTTACAGGAGCGTAGATAATCAAGCTTGGGTCCTCGAGCTTAGATGGGTCGAAAGCCTCGGTGCGGATGCCCTCGCCATCCTCCACGAATACGCGGTTGCGCGAGTTGGTGCTGCGTCCCATGATGAAATAGGCTGTAACGGCATACTTGCCGCATTTGCTCTTGCCGATCACGATACCGCGGCCCGGGTAAGTGGTCTTGCTGAGTTCCTGTGCTAATGATTCAATTTTCATTTTATTGATATTTTAATAATGTGTTTGTCTGATAAAAAAACTTTTCCAAAGGTAATAATAATTTCAAAAGCTTGCAAATATTATCCCTCATTTTAATTGATACTCTTAATGGTGCCGGTGGCTGGATAGAGTATCAGCTTGAAATCCTTGCTGTTTGTGAGCTTCTCGGGCAGATACTTGACCGGCGACATCTGGCAGAGGTTCACCACCTTCTCGGCCAGTGAGCTGTTGCCCTGCACCACGCGTACCATGGCTGGAGCGTTGCCCAGATATGCCAGGCCCAATGGTCCGGAGGTCTTGGCCGATTCCATTACGGATTTCTGACGTGTGGCCAGCGACTGCTCGGCAGAGTTCTCGCCCATATTGCGGATAGAGATATTGATGGGGGCACCCTTCTGACTGGTCTTGCTCTGAACGCCGTATTCCTTCGAGAACCTAAAAATCACGTCCTGCTGCTCGCCATCGCCTGTGGGCACAAACTCGAACATATAGGTTTTCTCTATCTTTATCTTCTTGCCGATAAACATGCTCATGTAGCTCTCCTCCAGCTTGTTGAGCTGGTCGATCATATACTTGAGCGATTCGCCGGAGGGCAGGCTCATGCCGTCGCTCTCGCCCACGAGCAGGGCGTTTCTGTCGTCCCTGAGCACAAAGATCTGATTGGCCAATTCCTGAGCCTGCTCGTCGAGGGATTTGCGCACCACGTTTTTCTTGGCGGTGGGCACGGTGGTGAATATCGAATCGGCATCCACCACGTGGAGCACTGTATCGAATACAGTCTCGTATCTGTTTACATTCATCTCCTGGAACTGACGGCGGCTGGTGATATCGTCGGTCTGCTGATTGTCGCCATAGTATCCGCTGGCGCGGTAGCTCTGCTCGGCAAAATCGGGCTTGGTGTTCACGCTCTCCAGGAATCCCTCGGGGCTGAAAC
Organism: Bacteroidales bacterium; assembly: GCA_045640025.1. GTDB lineage: Bacteria > Bacteroidota > Bacteroidia > Bacteroidales > UBA3824 > UBA3824. Next base: position 373 of record JAZUEG010000150.1, on the reverse strand, counting down.
TGAATCCGCAGGCGTAGCTGGTGTTCAGCATGTATGTGCGCTGATTGTCCTTGATGGGATACGATGAAATCTCCACATTGCCGAGGCTCCACTTGCTGCTGTTGGAGTTTATGATATCATCGGTGCCGAGGTATTTCTGGGCGTATTGCCAGTATGGACCGCGCACGCTCACCTCGTTGATGGCCGTCACCTTTACTGTTACAGTGGTCTTGGGCAGCGAATATACCAGCGGATTGGTCTCTATGCCATCCTCATTGCTGATATTGGAAACATGGATGTATTGTTTTTGTGTGCCGCACGATGCCAGTGCCAGGGCGGCAAGCATTGCGGCACCGGTTTTTAGGATTGATGTGTTCATATAATTTTATTTGAT